>CAZOSQ010000031.1:0-14735 GCA_964582245.1 uncultured Bacteroidales bacterium
TAGCATATATTTTTGGTAATATTTCCCCGAAAAGAAGCAGCAAGAAAGTGATAACCCCTACTTGAATTAAGAAGCCTATCCATACAGGATAATAAGTGAAATCAAATAATTTGTTGGTTATAAAAGAAGATATTATAACGATTCCTACATTGATAAAATTATTGGCAATGAGAATGGTTGCTAATAATCTTTCAGGGATGGATAGAAGCTTTATTATTAATTTACTCGTGGATGATTTTGATTCTTCCAGTTGATTAATATTTGAAGGAGATAAAGAAAAGAAAGCAACCTCTGATCCGGAAACCAGTGCAGAGGCAATAAGCAATAAAAATATGGTCAAAAGGCCTATTATAACCCCAGGTGTAAAACCTGGTTGTATAATATCAGCAAGTATTGTATAAAAGTGCTGTTCGTAGGGGTCTGCTTCCAAAATTAGAAATTTTGCTTTTTAACAAATGATTTAAAAGGGTAAATCATCCTCTTCTTCAGCTTGTACACCCGTATTTTTTTGACTGTAATCTTCATTTTGATTCGATTGCACGGAAGAAGATGGCGAGGGGGAAGATGATTGGTCAGCTTTTCTACCAAGCATTTGCATGTTGTCACCTACAATTTCCGTGATATATTTCTTGTTTCCTTCTTTATCGTCAAAGGATCGGGTCCTGATTCTTCCTTCAATGTAAAGTTGAGCTCCTTTTTTGATATATTTTTCAGCAATTTCAGCCAAACCTCGCCAAAGAACTATATTATGCCACTCGGTAGAAGTGATTTTCTCCCCGCTTTTATTTGTATATGTTTCATTTGTGGCCAAGGTAAAATTGCAAACAGGAGTTCCGCTTTCCAAGTACCTAATTTCAGGATCTTTTCCAACATTACCCACGAGTATAGCTTTATTAACAGACATATTATTATTTCTTTTTTATTTATGGTAAAATTACAAATTTAGAATTAATTCAAAAATTATTGATGAAATTCATCAGAATATATTTTATTTTTTAATGGGTTACCTTCATTTTGTTTAGGTTTGGGTGATTGATAACTGATTCATTGTTGCGAACCTGTTTTAAAAATCACATTATTTCATGTTTTTTGTTCATTAATTCACTTTTTTCAGAACAAAATGGAATCATATAAGAATTTCTTACATGTAAATATAAAATATAAATCAGTCAAAAACAAAAAGAACCTTCTAAATAGTCCTAGGGAAACTCCCAATAAATTTTTAATTAAAGTATTAAAACCCGCTAAATTTAATACGTGAAATATTTACCTACAAATATTTTCCATGGTTTAGATCAGGAAGTTTGTATTTTTAATCATTTGTTTCAAATTATTTTTAAGTTTTTCAAATAATTTTCTATTAGTTTTGGGATGGCAAAATTTTTTATATCTCCTATACTGACTGTAATATATTTATTTTTCATATTCAAAGGGATTTCATCCACTTTAATTAAAAAAAACCTGGCATGTATTTTTTGATGTGTTAGTATATGAACGAATTCTTTTGAAATATCTTCCACGTGTATATCAGAATTTTGAAATAAATCTTTCCATTCCTTGGTATAAAAGATTCGTTCAGAAGATAATTTTTTACCTGTTTCAATTAGTGGAAATTCGTACAGGGCTTTCCAGATATCTTTTTGTTCACGCTTGGAAAGAAGTAAAGACTGGTTATCAGAGATAATCATGTAATTAAAAAACCTATTTTCCTGTTTTACCCGCGTACCTTTTACCGGGAAAATTTTTACGGCATTATTATTAAAAGCGTAACATTCATTTACAAATATACATTCATTGCATTTTGGTGAAGTTGGAGTACAATATAATGCACCATACTCCATCATAGCTTGGTTAAAAGTTCCGGGTTCATCCTCATCTATTAATTCAAGTGCCTTCAAATAATACACCCTTTTACCTTCGGGTGATTGTATTTCTTGTTTTATTCCCAAATATCTTCCAAGGAACCTGTAAACATTTCCATCTACCACGGGTACCTTTTCATTATAAGCGAAAGAAGCTATTGCGGCAGCAGTGTAATCCCCGATTCCTTTCAGTTTTTTTAGTTCTTTGTAATCAGTTGGAAAATGTCCCTCGTGGGTATAAGCGATTTCTTTGGAGGTAATATGCATATTCCTGGCCCTAGTATAATAACCTAAACCTTGCCAAATTTTCATAATATCATCTTCTTTTGCCCGGGCAAGTGATTCTATATTTGGGAAATGTTTGATAAAATTCAGGTAATAATTTAAACCTTGAGAAATTCTGGTTTGCTGAAGAATTATTTCTGACACCCAAATAAAATAGGGATTCATTGTATTCCTCCATGGTAAGTCTCTGTGGTTAAGGTTATACCACTCAATTAGTCTTTTCGAAAATATTTTCATAAAAAAAATGTTTAACAACAAAAATAATCTAAAAGCTAAAAAAAATATTAATGTGTTTTAATTAATTAGATAAAACTTTTATATTTGCAACTCTAAATAAGAGTATATGAATTTAGTAATAAACCAAATAATTTTATAAAGATGACAAAAGCAGATATTGTAAACGAGATTTCGAAGAACACGGGTATTGAAAAAATTACTGTTCAAAAAACGGTAGAAGCATTCATGGAAACTGTAAAAGACAGTTTAGTGGATAATAAAAATGTTTACTTGAGAGGTTTTGGTAGCTTTATTGTTAAAAAACGTGCTGAAAAAACAGCAAGGAATATTTCAAAAAATACAACTATGATTATTCCTGAACATTTTATACCTTCTTTCAAGCCTTCAAAAACTTTTGTTAATCAAGTGAAAAAAAACGTGAAGTAATACGTTGAAAATTAAATAGAAATTTAAAAAAAAGAAAAATGCCAAGCGGAAAGAAAAGAAAAAGACATAAAATGGCCACGCATAAACGTAAAAAGAGATTGCGTAAGAACAGGCATAAAAAGAAAAAATAACCTGTCTTTCAGATAATTTTAAGGGATTATAAACCTGGAGAAAAAGGATCTCCAGGTTTGTTGTGTTTATAGAATAGTAATATAAATAATGAAAAGAAGTTGTGAACAATGATTTAATCATTGATGTATCTGCGTCAGGGGTGTCAATTGCTTTATTGGAGGATAAGCAACTTGTCGAAATATCTAAAGAAAAAAGTGATGTAAAATATGCCGTGGGGGATATTTACTTGGGAAAAGTAAGAAGGTTGATGCCCGGGTTAAATGCAGCTTTTGTAGATGTGGGGTATGAAAAGGATGCTTTTTTACATTACCATGATTTAGGCCCCCAATTCAGGACATTGAATAAATATCTTAACTTAAGCCTTTCTAAAAAAGGAAAAGTTATACCCGTAAATAAATTTAAATGTGAAAAAGATATAGATAAAAATGGTAAGATTAATGATGTATTGAAATCAGGTCAATATGTTGTTGTTCAGATTGCTAAAGAACCTATATCTACCAAGGGGCCTAGACTTTCATCAGAAATTTCCATTGCCGGGAGAAATTTGGTGCTGATCCCATTTTCAGATAAAGTTTCTGTTTCTCAAAAGATACAATCAAAAGATGAGCGAAACAGGTTAAAAACTTTAATACAAAGCATTAAACCAAAAAATTACGGGGTCATCGTACGTACAGTTGCTGAAGATAAAAAAGTGGCAACTTTGGATACCGAATTAAGAAGTCTCGTGAAAAAATGGGAAACTGCATTCGAGAAATTAAAAGGAGCTTTTCCTCCCAAGCAAATCATAAGTGAACTCGATCGTACCTTTACTTTCATCAGGGATCTTTTAAATGTGCAGTTTAATAGCATTATTATAAATGATGATGTAATTTATAATGAAATAAAAGAGTATATAAGCACAATAGCCCCGGAGAAAGAAAAAATTGTTAAGCTATATAATAAGAGTGTTCCCATTTTCGAGCATTTTGGAATTGAAAAGCAAATAAAAGGATTATTTGGTAAAACCGTATCCATTAAAAATGGGGCATACTTGGTTATTGAACATACCGAAGCATTGCATGCCATAGATGTAAATAGCGGTTACAGGTCAAAATCATCCAAAGATCAGGAAACAAATGCACTTGAAGTTAATTTAGCTGCCGCAATGGCTATTTCTCAACAACTTCGTTTACGAGATATGGGGGGGATCATTATTATAGACTTCATTGATATGCACCAGAACGAGCATAAACAGATGTTGTTTGATAAGATGAAAGAAGAAATGGCCAAGGATCGTACCAAGCATAGTATACTTCCCCTAAGTCGTTTTGGCCTTATGCAGATTACCAGGCAACGCGTTAGGCCTGAAATGAATATTAATACCCTGGAAAAGTGCCCGTGCTGTAACGGGACCGGGGAAATTTCGGCTAGTATATTGTTCGACGAAGAACTTGAAAATACATTCCATGCCATTGTTACAGGACTGGGATCCAAGAAGCTATTTCTTCATGTACATCCATTTGTAGCTGCATACCTTAAAAAAGGTTTATTCCGTTCAATAAGGAAAACCTGGCAAAGAAAGTACAAGTGTAAAATTATAATAGTTGGGGTTTCTTCACATCAATTCTTAGAATATCATTTTTTTGATAAAAATGGTAAGGAAATTGACCCGGTGAAGGATATTAAATAACCTGATTATTTTAGTTTGTTTAACACGGTGTTTTCGCACCACAAAGTTAATTAATGTTAAAATTGGATAAATTTTAAAATTAAATTCATATATTTACATATCTAAATATATAATTTTAAAATTATGATAAAAAAACTGTTAATTGTTTGGTTTGCTTTCTTTAACATCTTGGCAATATATAGTCAAGGAATGGTGGATCCGGTTGATTGGGATTTCTATCATGAAAAAGTGGATGAGAATACCGTAAATTTAGTTTTTGAAGCAAGAATTGATGATGGATGGTATATTTATGATATAGAACCTCTCGGGGATATTAACTCTACCACGTTTGAATTTATACCTTCAAAGGGGTACGAGAAAATTGGAAAAGTAGTTGCATCCGGTAAATTCAAGGAAAAGCATGATGAATATTTGGATGCAGATTATAGGGTATACCCGGGAAAAGCAATATTTAAGCAAAAAGTAAAACTTACCAAGGAAGGTAAGGTGCAATTGGAGGGAAAAGTAACTTATTTCGCTTGTACTGATAAAATGTGTACTCCACCACTTGAAGATACTTTTACCTTCAATTTAACAGGTACAAACACGGGTGAAATAAAAAAAGATGGAAAAGAAGCGGGAAAACCACTAGGAGAAAAAGAAATAAAGGAAGAAACAATTATTTCACCTGGTGCATTAAAACAGGAAAAAGATAGTACTGATTCCGTGGTGGTTGAAAAACAGGTTCCTACTGATCATCAAGCAAGTAACGAGATTGATGAAGATGCTAAGGATAAAAGTTCGGGAAGCGAATCTATTTGGTGGATCATTTGGACCTCTTTTCTAGGTGGATTGGGAGCAATATTAACACCATGCGTTTACCCGATGATACCATTGACTGTTTCTTTTTTCATGCAAGGCAAAAGGAGCAAGGCAGCATCAGTTTCCCGCGGTGCATTTTTTGGATTTTCTATTATTTTAATTTATACATTGGTAGGCGTAATAGCGGCATTTTTTGGATCCCAGTTTACTAAAACTCTATCAGAACATTGGATTCCGAACATGATCTTTTTTCTATTCTTCATCTTTTTCGCTTTGTCCTTCTTCGGATTATTTGAGATTACATTACCTTCCGGGCTAGCCAATAAATTAGATAGACAAGCAGATAAGGGGGGGATTTTAGGCCCATTTTTCATAGCTTTAACCACGGTTATAGTTTCTTTTTCTTGCACTGGCCCTATTGTTGGTTCATTACTCTTTGAAGCTGTTTCCGGTGATTTCCTACAACCTGTTGCGGGAATGTTTGCTTTTGGATTAGCCTTTTCATTGCCATTTACCATATTTGCCATTTCCCCGGGAATAATGAAAGGATTGCCAAAATCTGGCGGATGGCTGAATTCAGTTAAAGTAGTTTTAGCATTCCTAATTTTAGCATTCGGGTTGAAGTTTCTAGTAGTGGCCAACAATTCACTTGATCTTGGTATAAAACGCGAAGTAATACTTGCATCCTGGATTGTGATCTTTTTTATGTTGGGATTGTATCTACTTGGAAAGATAAAATTGTCTCATGACAGTGAAGTAAAGAGTATTCCGGTATCACGGTTATTTTTATCGATGTTTTCTTTTGTATTTGCCCTTTATTTGCTCCCGGGAATGTTTGGGGCTTCTTTAAAGAGTTTCGAGGCTTTGCTTCCATCTGAATCTATGCACCAGCATCATCCCTATAAATCTGTTGGATATATGCCAACCGAGAGTAAGGGCATATACTCCACGTGTGGAGAACCTTTGTATGATGATCTTTTTGATTATAAATATGGAATTCAAGGGTATTTTGATTACGATCAAACGATTCAATGTGCTGAAAAACTGGATAAGCCTGTATTACTATATTTTAAAAGCGTGAATTGTTCCAACTGCAAGGTGATGGAAGCCACTGTATGGTCCAATCCCAAGGTGCAAGAGTTACTGGATAAATATGTAATTGCAGCATTATATACCGGAACTCGTGCTCATAAACAGGAAATTCCTAAAGAAGAATGGTTCATTTCTGAATTTGATGGGAATGAAAAGAAAAATCTTGGTGCTAAAAACCTAGATATCGAGCAAAGAATGTTTAAAACTAATGCTTTGCCTTACTTTGCAATCATAAATCCTAACGGTGAAATTTTGATTGATCCTATTGGTTATGAGCCTAATGTTGAAAAATACCTGGAATTTTTACAAGAAGGGTTAAAAAAATACAAGGAATGATTTTCGCAAAATTTTACCCGAGGTTAAACTTTATGGCACCGCCATCAACACTTACAGTTTGACCGGTGATAAACCCGGATATAGGAGAAAGTAACCATGTTGCCAATGAACCTAATTCATCGGGTTCCCCAAGTCTATTGACTGAAATAGCATTAATTAAGTTTTGTTTTGCATTTTCGTAGCTTATATTTAATTCTGAGCTTTTCTTTTGGTTATTAATTTAAAATAATTATATTATTCTGGAAGTGATTTAATTGTATACTTATGTGTAAAAGGTTTATTTGCATGATAAATGCTTTTAATTAAATCCTCCACCTTTTGTTTTAATAAATTCTCATGGGGCTTGAATAACATGTAATTATCAGCTTGCATTCTCAAATAAGGATAATTATCCTTTCCTATATATGGCTCGAGATTTTTGTTGAAAAATGAGGAGAGATTAGTAATATTCTCTTGGTATTCAATCCAAAACCATCCATGATCATAAAGGGCTAATGCCCGTAGTCTTTCTGATTCAATATATCGGCGTTGTTCATTTAAATCCTTAACCAGCAAAGCTTGTTGATGTTGGGGAGTAATCTCATAATAAGCCAAATTTATACCTTTCTGCAAATCATCATGGGTAAACGTATCAATAATTGTTTCATCTATTTTGAGTTGGTATGTACCTTTTTGCAAACCTTTCACGAATAATTCCTCTTTGTTCATTTCATCAATAAAAGGAACATATTTTAGACCTTCATGATTTTTTGATATGGGATAAGGTAAAGATTTTTCTAATACAGAAAATATTAGGCTGTTTCCATTTTTTTTAGGAGGTGAAATATTACAGTTAATCGATTCTTCAATTTTCATTGTTTTTGCATTAACTACTGATTTTGAAACATAAGGATTTATCTTTTGGGACTTTAAAAATGTATAAGCCATTATAAAATGACCCATTTTTTCAGGATGAACCCTGTCTTTGCCTACAACAGATGAACTAGGTGATTCTTTTTGAATCATTTTGTTAATAGAATCTAAGACTGAATAAAAATCGACGGTATGACATTTATTCTTCATTGCTTCGGTTTCCACTATTTGTTTACATTCATATAAAGCTTTATTTTTTCCTACCATATTAAGATGATCCGATTCTGCTGTTTCATCATATATGGTAGGAGTAAAATATATTATATTGACTCCTTCTTCATTTAGCGCAGTTGATAATTTTGAAAGATTATCTTTATATTCATCAATTAGTTCCCGCCTTTTATTTATAATTTCTTGGGTGATCTCTAATCCTTCTTGATATAGTTCTTCGTATCCAATATCATTCATTCCAAACATAATGGTTGCATAACCAGGGTTTCTTAGAAGAACATCTTTATTCAACCTTTTAATGGCTCCCGAAGCTTTTCCCCCAGAAATTCCGGCATTATAAATTATTATTGTATCATTTGGGTAACGAGTTTGATAAAACAAATATATATCCGATATATAATAACCAGCCCTAGTGATGCTATTGCCAATAAAAATGATTGTATCACCATTATTGAATACTTTAGCTTTTGGTTTATCCTGATTATATCCTGTTCTCATGAAAATTAGAGTTGTTATTAGTGTAATAAAAAAGATTTTTATTTTCATTATTAATTTCATTTGATTATCAATTCTTATTGCAATTCAGTAAATATAGGATGTCATTCTCTATTCCTTTTATTTCCATAAGCCCTTTAAACCTTCCAGCCAATGGATATCCGGGATTTGTTTTCCTTTTTAAATCATCAAGGATAGCAATCCCGTGATCAGCTCGAACAGGTAACCTACAATCCTTTCTTCCTTCTTCTATTCTTTTTTGCTGCTCTTTGATTAGTAAATAAATCAACCCTGGCCAATCAACATCGCATTCTATATACCAAGATTCGTAATTTTTATTCCCCAGTCATAATCATCATATTGTGGCATAGTGTATATAAATTTTTCGTGAATTTTAATAAGTTACTATTTTTGGTGGAACTAATATCCTGTATCCTTTTGGTTCTCCCGGGTTCTTAATCCTGTATAGTAAATGTTCAACTGCTTTTTTAGCAATAAGACCTAAATTATTATCTATACTAGCAGGTTTTGGATCTAACTTGGATAAGTGTGCCAATTCATTATTATTAGATATGATCTCAATATCTTTTCCGGGAATTATACCTCTTTCTTTTAGTGCCTTGTATACTCCTACTGTAACTTCATCCATGCAGACATAAATACCAGTGGGGAATTCTTTAGCAGGTAGTTTGAGAACCTTGTCTACAATTTTTTCTATAATTTTTTGCCCTGTTAAAGCATCCCAAATTACATATTCATTTTCAATACCTTCTGAAAAAACATGGAGGGGAATATTAAAATGTTCAAGAGTCCCCGTGAAACCATTCAAGCTCATTTTAGAGCCCAAATGTTTAGGTAATGGGTTAATATATGCCACTTTTACATGTCCCTTTTTTAAAAGATATAAAGCGGCAAGTCTTCCCCTTTCCTCATAATCAATGCTTACCGTATCTGACCACAGGGGTAATCCAACGTCCCGGAAACTATTCAGGACTATGGAATGAAGATTAGACAGTTGCTTGATATGCTGGTTAGTAGGCATTCCCAGTAAGAAAGCCCCATCCATACGATTGTTATTTACATGGATAGGCAAAGGGTCATTTTTGTCTATTACTTGAAAGGCCATTTGCAAGTTGTTTTTTCCTAGTTCTTTATCAATGGCTGTTATTAAATCCGCGGTAATAGGTGTTTTTAATAATTCTATACCATGGTTAATAATTAACATGCCCACGTAGCCGGTCTTTAGACCATTTTCCCATTTTGGCTTGTTTTCATAACCTATTTCCTTGATAATTAACCTGACTTTTGATGCAACATTAGGTTTTACATAGGGATGGTTATTTATTACCCTCGAAACCGTGGTAACGGATACATTTGCTTTCTCGGCTATTAATTTTAAACTCATAATACAAAAATATGAAAATAACATGAAAATAACATGAAAAAAATATGAAAACATATGAAATCCGCATAGATAAAGGTGTAATTGAAACATGTATAGAATTGTATGCCAATTTTTACGAGTTCTCTTTTGGCAATAATTTTTTTTCCATATCCTCCATATTAACCAAGGAAATCCTAATGCACGATCTGATCAGGTATTTCAAGATTTTCGTTTGTTAATCCTATATTAGCCAGGCTTAAGATAAGAGGAGAAAATTTTTTCCTTCCACGAAATCTTTCTCTAATAAAAATTGAATTATCTTGCTTTTAACTTCGATATGTTTCATGTAAACCAATATGAAAGTTTCCTTGGGAGTCGGGATATCCTTGTAATAGATTATATTTTTTTCTAATTGCCTGTCATGCCTTGTATCAATATAATGGGTAATGACTAACCCTTGATCTTCAATCAATTTCGCTCTTTGTCTTGATGTTCGGCTTGCTCCCCATACCATCACGAATGGGTGAAATGGATTATGATTTTTTAACCATTTTGATAAATAATATGATTTCAGTTTATAAAAAGCCGTATCATTATATCTTTTATCAATCCTGGTTAATCTCCCGGGTGAATCGAACCACTTAAGAATGTAAAAAGGGACTTTACCTATTTTTACACCTTCATGTAACCATCTGAGCCATAATTCATAATCTTCTGGAAAATCACCTTCAAGGTAATTACCATAAATAGAATTTAATTCCTTTTTCCACATCATCGAGGGGTGAACCAGGGGAGATTCAACAAAACGTCTTTTGAATATGCTTGTATAATTTTGGATCTCGTTAATCAATCTCACGTACCGGAAAAATCCCCCTTCTTGATGTCCCTCGTGTTTTACCAACCCGGAAACAGCGCCATAATCGTTGTTTTGATCAAGAAACTTGGATTGTACCATGAAACGGCCTGGGAATGACCAATCATCAGCATCCATACGGGCTATATATTTTCCCTTGGCCTTAGATATAGCCGTGTTACATGCATGCACTATTCCCTGCTTTTTTTCTTTTACCAGCACGAACCTGGTATCTTTCTTAGCCCATTCACTTGCAATGGTATAACTTTTATCCGTGGAATTATTATCCACCAGGATACATTCAAAATTTTCAAATGTTTGGTGAAAAATGCTAGATATAGCCCTATCTAAACTTTTTTCGGCATTAAAAAATGGTAATATAACTGATATTTTTGGCTGTTTTAACAAGTGGAATTAATATTTGGGGAACCTTGAATTAAAATTAGCTTAAATTTCGAAAATGCCATACACTGGGTGCCTAGAGCGATAAAAATTTCTTTTTCGAGGGCTATATAATGTTATTTCATGGATATTACGGGTTAATTTACAAGTCTAATTAATAACCTAGATTTGCAAATTTATTAATAATTGGCATAAAAGGAATGGATCTACTTAATTTGATGCTTTTTTAAGGCCGCGGCGAAGGAAAAGTAAATGGATTACTATTTTTACTTTGACCTTGTTAATGTCATATCTTTTCGGGTAACAAGTTATCAAAATTATGATTAATAACGTTTTCCTCCTATTTTCCCAAGCATTCCTGGTCACTTTTATGAACAAAGTTGTTCTATGTCATGTTATTATAAAAACATATTCCTCGATACAGGAATGAAAAAGTTTTATTATGGCAAGTCAACTTCATTCTGATCCAAATACAAATATAGGGCAAGAAAAAGCAAATCATCTTATCAATGAGAATAGTCCTTATCTTTTAATGCATGCTAAAAACCCAGTGGATTGGTATCCTTGGGGACAAGAAGGACTCGATAAAGCTAAAAAAGAAAACAAGTTATTGATAATTAGTATTGGTTATTCTGCTTGTCACTGGTGCCACGTGATGGAAAAAGAATCGTTTTCTGATGAGGAAGTAGCGAAAGTGATGAATGAACAATTTATTTCTATAAAAGTAGATAGGGAAGAGCACCCCGACGTGGACCAAGTATACATGGATGCTGCTTTACTGGTCAATGGTACCGGGGGATGGCCTTTAAATGCCATTGCCTTGCCTGATGGAAGGCCTGTTTTTGCGGGTACTTATTATCCAAAGAATCAATGGATGTATGTTCTACAAGAGCTCACGAATCTTTTTAAAAACAACCCGGCAAAATTAGAAGAGCAAGCCATCGCTTTAACACAAGGCATCCAATTACATGAGAAATTTGCCATAAAAGAGAATGATGAAAATGTCTCGAGGGAGGAACTAGACAATATCGTGCATAATATTTTAAAAAACGTAGATTTCCAGTTTGGAGGACATGATGTAGCCCCGAAATTTCCCATACCCGTGGCATATGAATTTTTACTAGAATATGCTTATTATACCAAAAATGAAAAAGCCCTCGAGGCAGTGGAGATTACCTTGAAAAATATGGCCTGGGGTGGAATATATGATCAAATAGGAGGGGGATTTGCGAGGTATTCTGTTGATAAATACTGGATTGTTCCCCATTTTGAAAAAATGCTATATGATAATGCTCAACTTTTAAGTCTTTACGCGAACGCATTCCTGGTTTCTGGTAAAGAACTTTATCGGCAAATAGTTCATCAAACGGCTGAGTTTATTAAAAGGGAATTGACCGATCCCCGGGGAGGCTTCTATTCTTCAATAGATGCTGATTCCGAGGGCGAAGAAGGTAAATATTATTCGTGGACCAAGAAAGAATTTACGGATATACTGGAAGAAGATGCTGAATTGGTTGCAGATTATTATAATATTTCAGGAAAGGGAAATTGGGAAGCCGGCAAAAATACTTTATACAAGGACGAGGACGATGAAAAATTTGCAAAGAAGTGGAACATGCCTTTGAGTTCCTTAAAAAAAATTATTTCGACTGCAAATGAAAAATTATTCAAGGTACGGGAAAAAAGGGTGAAACCTGCAAGGGATACAAAAATAATTACTGCTTGGAATGGCTTAATGATTTCAGCATTTATAAAAACATACCAGGCTTTAAAAGATCCATCTTATTTGCAGATTGCCATTGACCGTGCTCTTTTTTTACAAAAATCGTTCGTGGAAAAAGAAGGAAAAGTTTACCGAACTTCTAAAAAAGATGATTATATAAATGGTTTTCTTGATGATTATTCTTTTTTAATAGGAGCTTATCTAGATTTATACCAGGTAACTTTTGAAGAAACATGGTTAGAAAGGGCCAAAAAAATGGAGGAATATGTCATGAAACATTTTTATGATGATTCTACCGGTATGTTTTATTATACTTCCGACGTGGGAGAAAAGTTAATTGCTAGAAACATGGAGATATCAGATAATGTTATACCTTCTTCTAATTCATCCATGGCTAGAAACTTGTTTGTCTTAGGAAAATTATTAGGAGAACAAATGTACGTGGAAAAAAGCTTTCGAATGTTGAGAAACGTGAAGAGTGAAATGGTGAAAGGTTCTTTTTATTATGCCAACTGGGATAGGTTATATAATTTATTTTTAGAGGGGACTTATGAATTAGTGATCACGGGGAAGAATTATCATGAAACAATAAATGACTTTAAATACATGTTTTTACCAAATGTGGTAATATTGGGGGGAGATGATAATTCTTCATTGCAAGTAGTAAAAAATAAATACTCCCCTGGAAAAGAATTGATACACGTTTGCAAAGATCAAAAATGTTATCTACCTGTTGATTCCTCGAATCAAGCATTAGAAATGATAAGATCATATAAATGAAAGGATTGATTTAAAAAGAAAAAATGCCTTGAAGATTATACAAGGCATTTAGTTCTTCTCAAGGAAGTGAAAGTTTATTTTTCTAGTAACCGCTTAACTTCTGATTTAAGTTGATTGGCATCAACTGGTTTTTTCAAGAATCCATCTACTTCAAAATAAATAGATTCGCCCTCCTCATTCACATAATCAACACCTTTCAAGTCATTAATAAGATTATTGATAAGAAGGACTTGAAGATCTTTAAATTTAGGATCTTTCCTAAATTCCCTGGCCATTGCCTGTATACTTTCTTTTTGTCCATCAGTGGTGGTTAAGACATCAATGGAAGTCTGAATAAAAGCAGGAATTTTTTTCAAATCGGGATCTTGGTCAATTTCTTGTTTCAACTCAAATCCTTCATAGTGAGTTGTCATCATGACATCTAGGATAAACAGGTCTGGTTTAATTTCTTTGGCAGATTTTAATCCATTCTGTTTATCATGCGCATAATGTACTTCATATCCTTCTTTTTCCAAAACTGCTTTATAGACGTTGATGATATCAATATCATCATCTACTACTAAAATTTTATTCTTTTTCATGTCAACTTTGATTTGGTTAATAAACTTATTTTATATTTCTTTTACAAAATATGCAATTTTTTCTATGGAGGTTATCATATCATATTCTTCAAGATATACATGATCGGGTACATTGAGCGGAACCGTGGTATAGTTTAAAATTCCTTTTATTCCTGAATGCACCAACAGGCTTGCTATTTCCTCTGCTTGTTCCATTGGTAAGGTAAGTATTCCTATAGAAATTTTTTCCTTTTTTACGATCTCGACCATTTTTTTAAGGTGATAACATCTAACTCCTGAAATCACCCGGTTTATTTTTCCCTCATCTACATCAAAAGCTGCTATAATTTTTAATTTTTCTCGTTTTCTTGTAAAATAATTGGTTATATCTTTCCCCAAATTTCCCATGCCGATAATTGCTACATTTAGTCCTAATTTGGTATCTAAAATAACATCTATGGCTGTAATTAGCTCTTTTATATCGTATCCTTTTTTTAAGGTGCTGGCATAACCAATCAACATAAGATCCCTTCTAACTTGTTCGGGGGTATTGTGAATTTTATTGGCTATTTCATGAGAGAAAATATGTTGTTTGTCAGGAGAATACGTATCCAT
>CAZOSQ010000032.1:0-14730 GCA_964582245.1 uncultured Bacteroidales bacterium
ATCTAATGGATTTTTTTCAAGAATTCTCGAACCAATATACATTGATTCAATCCATCCTGCCGTAACTATAAGAGCAGAAGCATTGTGCCTGCCTTTTTCCTTTAAAAACTCTTCAGATTTGTAATATATTTCGTTTGCAATTTTATATATAGAGTCTTTATTTGTCATGTTTCGTTCAAACCGATCAGCTGATTTAATGAAATATTCTTCGGGAATACCTAATTCAGAAGATAAGTCCTGCATGGCCTTCAAATATTGCCTGCTCAATTCTAATTGTTCATAAAGTCTTACATAACTTAAATCAACCGAGTAAATACCCAGGTTCATTGCCTTTTTTGAATAACTAAGATATTTATCTTTTTTAAATAAAGGATTGATAATTTCTTTTTCGAATATGTCATTTTCTGATTTAAACATGCTTGACATCTCCACAGAAAGATACATGTTATAAAAAATTGGCAATCCTTTCTCCACGGTATCGAATTGAGCCATAAAATCATCCTTCACTTGATTTCCCTTATCAATTCCTTGGATACTATCCTTGGAACCCAATAATTGTTTATCATCAACCAATCCATCGGGAGCAGTATTCCTACATCCAAAGACAACAAATAAGAAAAATATTATTAAAAAATTCCTCACCTGGATGAATTTATAAGTTTTAAATCATTTTTTATTCAACTTGTTTTTTACCAAGTTGTTTCTTAACTTCTTTAAACTTGTTTCTCTTGTAAAACAAGGGATCATCTAAAAAATAATTAAGCTTACTAAATTAATTATTATTATACAGAAGAACAAACTTGTTGAAAAAATAAATTTTATTCACTATTAAACATTGAGAACATTTGTTGCCAACGGTAAATAAAAGTATTCACCCAGGCCCACGGTAAATATCCAAGCCCCATATAAACCATGTTCAAGGGAAACCACCAGCAAGGAGCCATTTTTATTGTAAGTGGATGCAAAAATCAAACTGCCAGCAAATGTAAAAACAATGGCAAACCAGTTTTCAAATATAATATGAGGTAAAGAAAAAAGTGCTGCATTGATCAACAAGAATAAAAAATAATTTTTGATCAATAAACGAAACCTGTAAAAGAAATAAGACCTGTAAATAAGTTCCTGTGGAATCACCGACCAGATCGGGTAAGTAAGTATTATCACCATCCATTTAACTGGAGTTTCTTTTACCATTTGAAACATTTTTTCTTGTTCAAAAAAGTAAACATACATCAATGAAAGAACCAGGAATGTTAGAAAAATTCGCATTCTCTTTTTCCATTGTCCAAATCGTATCCAAACCAGTTTTTTGTTGCTAAAGTTATTATCCCTTATTAATATAAACAGGTATATAAAAAAAATAGTTACTAAAGGAAGGGCTTTATGTACAGGTAAATTATTGTTTTTAATCAAAAAATAATATGCAAGGGGAATACATATATAAACTATAACCAGTTCAATCCATCGGACTATTTTATTATTCAATAACATAATTATTCTTTTATACTTTGAAATCTATAACAAGAAACTGTTTGTATGAGTTATTTTTCCTTGAATATTTTTTAAAAATCTCTTATACGAAATTCAATAAATTTTAGATTTTCACTAATGAGTGTTGCATTAACTTATGTTGATAAGAGCCGTTAAAGCATCTAATAATTAGAAATATAAGAATAATTTAAACTGATAAAAACAGGTTAGTTCCAGGAATTTACTTGGCAGCGACAGTATTTTTTTGTTCACCTATTGTTAATTTTATAAAATACTTGAGTTCATTTGGTTCAGTTGTTTACTTTTTCCACCTGTGGGAGAAAAGTAAATGGACATCCTCCATGAGAGCCTATAACAATTCGATTTATGAACTTAGTCCAATTTATTGCTTATTTCCATGATTGTAAATAGGCGTATATTTTTGGAGCAAAACCATTTCATTGAGCCATTCAATAGCCTGTTCCCGGCTTATGAAGTATTTAATGGGAACATTTTTTAAGAACGAAGGGGAAGTAAAGAAATCCATGGTAACCCTACTAAAAGAAGTAACAGCTATCACGGCTATAGCGTTAAAAATTGATATATTATACAGTTCTACAATCGCTTGTGAGGAATATGAATAAGGATATAATTTATTCATCAATAAATATCGAGGTATAGGTTGTTTTTCAAACAAGGTCAACATTTCCTTCACGTTTTCCCCGGTTATTTCAATTTCCGGGAAAACAATCATTTCATGAACCCCCTTTTCCAGTTGAATGATTTTGCAGAAGCTTAATTCATAAACCTTTGTCATAAACCATGTATTTTATATACATTAAAAATGTATTTTCAAATACGAGATCCCATTAAATTGGTTTGCAATTCGATGTTAATTTTCGAAGAAAAAAGAAACAAAGGAAAGTAAATTACCAGTTATTTTCATAAATGCAGTTTGATTTTTTTAGGACAAACCCTTGATGACTTACATGTTAAAAACCCGGATAAAATAAATTACAAGAACATATTTTTAATATAATGTCCAACTGCCAAATTTTTCTCAATACAAAGCTTCAGCCATTTCCAATTTTAATACACCTCCTCTTACTATATCTTCATGGTCAAGGAAAAAATCTTCTTGTTGCTTTCCATTTAAAAACATTCCCTTGATAAATACTTTTTCTTCATAATTACCCGGTGCAGATACAATGAATTGCTCTCCCTCGAAATAGCTTGTATCTAGCTTAATGGTTACTTTCTCAAGAATTGGACTACCCAAATGATATACAGCCTTGCCCGGGCATATAGGATAAAACCCTATGGCTGAAAAAACGTACCACGAAGAAAGGGCCCCGTAATGATCACTTCCGGGAATTCCCCCACTCCCTATATTAAACTCATTAGATAATATTTCACGAACCAGGCGCTGGGTTCGCCATTCTTGTCCTGTCACGTAAGTAAATAAATATGGGTAGTGCCAGTCTGCAACCTTTGAAATGTCGAAATTCCTTTCATCAAAAACCTTTTGCAGCCTATTTACGAATTGTTCCCTACCTCCATGCAATTCAATGAACCTTTTTTTATCAAACATCGAGAAAAATGTATATTGCCAGCTATTGGCTCTTTCGAACCCCATGTTTACCCATTCCCCATTATAGTTCCCGGGATGAAATCCTTCATACCATTTTCCATTTTTATACCTTGGACGCATGAAACCGGTTTTTTTATCAAAATATTCCAAGTATTTGCTGGCCCTTTCTTCCATTAACTTGGCTTCGTAAACATTACCTAATTCCCTCGACAATTTGGCTAACACCCAATCAGCGTAAGCATATCCTAGCCCCTCGGAAACCATTCGTGGCTTACCTATTAGATCGCCGGGTCCACAATCGTCCCATGGGATAAACCCGTACTTGTTAACATAATAATTCAGCGGACGGGTATGATTTCCTTTACTCTTTATTGCTTCCTTGTACATAACCTGGTATAGCCAACGTGCATCAAAATTATCAATTCCCTTGAAGTAGCTATCCGCGATTATGATAGGCGACGGATCCCCGTTCATGTTCAACCTTTTTGCTGACCCAGGCTCCCCGCATGGAAGCCTGCCTACTATTTTTGCATAGCGTGTGATAGAGCGAAGAATGTCGCTTTGCCGGGCCGGATATACCAGGTTAAGCAATGGATGCAAAGTTCTATAGGTTTTTTCAAATGCGAAAACTGAATATTGGTTTTCTCCTTCAGGCACTGTTTCAATCGAATCAGCCAGCAGGAACTCGCCGTTGACATCACTCACGATATTTGGGTGCAAAAGAGAATGATAAAGAGCCGTGTAAAACTTTGTTTTTTGCATATTAGAAGCATCACCTATATCAATCTTTTTTAACTCAGCATTCCAATCATCCCTCGCCTCTTTAACAATTCTTTCGAATTGCCAACCGGGAATTTCTGTTTCCAGGTTCTTTTGGGCATTTTTTATGCTAACATAGGAAAACCCAGTTTTTACCAAGATCTGTTCTTTTTCTCCTGTACCAAAAGATAAAAATGCGCCAATGGAATCACCCTCTTGTTCGATAACATCTTTATAAATAGTCTTCCCTTTCCACGTTCCACTTACAATAGATTTCTTATTAAATTCCATGAAAAAATACAATGTATAAACGCTTGATCCTATACATGATTTTTTAGCTTTCACCCATCCCTGTATATAATTTTTCCCAAGCACTTGTACGTGGGCATCCAATGTTTGGCTTAATCCTTCACTGACATCCACAAGGATATTGGCATCATTTTTCCTCGACGGAAAAGTAAATCGGCTTATTGTACTTCTTACCGTGGCAGAAATTTCCACCCTTACCTCTTGGTTCAATAAGAAAACAGAATAAAAGCCTGCCTTGGAAGTTTCATTGTTGTACCTAGATCTATTTTTATAATACTCCTCGAAAACAGGACCTACAGTAGGCATCAAATTAATATTGGCATAGCTGGAACAATCATCACCACTTGCATGTACTTGTCCAAATCCATAAATGAAATTATCACCATGAAAGTACCTTGAACCTGACTTGCTTTTATCACGAGAAGTATGCGGAGCCGCATGTACCATTCCCCAAGGAACTACTGCCCCCGGGAAAGTATTGCCCCCGTTAGAGGAACCTATCATTGGATCAACATAATCAACAGGTTCACCTTGATGTTCATTTATATCGTTTATAGTAAAGGAACCAGGATTGGAACATGATACCAGGCTTATCAATATCATGTGGTGTAATATTTTGCTCTTCATTAGTAGTATTGTTTTAATTATTTAAACATAAACCAGGAAATAGGATCGTTTGCTATATATTAATAAAACATGGAAAGAAGAGAAAGTTGAAATATCTTAAAAAAAATAGTAACCATTGGCTACTTAAAACTTATGAAATCCTCAATCACTCACAACAATTACATAATTTATGGTACAAGGATCCAAGGGACTGGGTGCAAAATTTTATTTTTGAAACAGGTATAAGATTGAATAACAAAATTTTATTCATGTTTTATTCCTGTAACCCTCATGATTAATAGATTTTTACAATATGTGTTCAAAGACAAAAAACATGTGGAATCTTGATGAGGGTTGTTCGTAAAATTATATTTTTTTGGAACCCACCAATTCTCACTGGTCAGTTCATCGAACACCCTTGATTTTTTTGAGCGAGGTAACAAGTACCGCTACCAAAAAACACAACCGTTCCTTGTCCATTCTCAACTTATTTCCACCAGGAATGTTTAATTTTGTAAAAAAAACAAGTGTTACATGTTTGAGCAAAGAGATATAGAAAAAAAGTTCAATACCTTTCTTAGAGAGAGGGAAAAAACCGGGATTTGCATGGTGGTTAAAGAGCCTTTTCAACCCGTGGTAATAGAAAGAGCAGAAAACAAGCCTCTTGAACCAGGTGATGTAAAAATCATGATGGTAATTATGGGCTATTGTGGCCGCGACAAGTCCATCCTGGAGCAACAAAAATCAGCCGTTCCCGGCAGAATTGGACATGAAGGTGCGGGGATAATAATTGAGAAAGGACCAGGTGTACCTGATCTTGAAGTAGGTGATCATGTTTCTATCTATCCTTTTATCAATGGACACAATATCGGGTATGATTGGCACGATGGTGGGAAAGGAATTTTCGCTGAATTTGCCGTGGTACCGAGGGAGGCTGTATATAAACTTAAAAATAAACTATTGAACCATGACGAATGGATATCTGCTGCCCTGGTAGAACCTTTTGCTTGTTCTTTTAGGGCAATGACTCGTGGTGAGGTAAAAAATAAGGACTTGCTCGTGATCCTTGGTGCAGGACCTGCCGGTTGCGAACAAACTATCATTGCCAAATACTTGAACCCGGAAATAGAAATTGTACTTGCTGATATATCTTCCAAAAGATTACAGGTTGCTAAAAAGAGAAAAATACCGGCAAATAATTTTTTATCCCCATTGGAAAACGATATGAATAAAATCATTCAACAAATGGGTGCCACGAATAAGAAATGTATGATCGTTCATTCCAATCCCCAGAAAAATTCATTGAAGCATGCTTTTAGTATAGCCCCTCCAGGATCAACAATACTTTGCTATTCAGGTATCTATGACTGGAATGAAGATGACAATCGACAAATAGGAGCCAGGATAGACCCGAAAGAAATGCATTATGAGCAGTATGATGAAAAGAATCCCCCATTAGTATCATCAAAAAGATTAACCATTATCGGTTCCAGGGGCTATGATGCAAGAAGTTTTGAAAAAATATCGAACCTAGTCCTTGAAAAAAAAATAGATGTATTAAAAATCATTACTAAAATTCTGCCTTTTAACCAAAATGTTTTGCAAAATCTATTAGATGCTGGAAAAGATAACAGTAACTTAAAAATTGTGTTTTCACCTTTTTTTCAAATATCCTAAAAAATAATAACTTTCTAAAACATAAAATCATCTTAGTTGTAAGTCCAAATATTTTAAACATCCAACAAACTAAAAGATTGACATCATGAAAATAATAAAAAACATCTTGTTCGGCATCCTTGGTGTGGGAATCCTTTTATTTTTGGTAGCACTATTTCTTCCTAAATCTATCAAGATAGAAAGATCAATAAAAATCAATGCTCCTGTTGACACTGTTTTTCAACAAGTAGTTTACCTAAAAAAACATGCAAAAATGGTCTCCCTGGAAAGATTATGATCCCAATATGAAAAGTGAAATAAAAGGAAAAGATGGATCCGTGGGTGCTACCCATAGCAGGACGGGAAACGAGAAAGTAGGAACAGGTTACCAGGAAATTACAAGTATAGAACCCAATGAAAAGATCGAGCTGGACTTAGTTTTTCAAGAACCTTGGGAATCAAAAAGCCAAGTCTATTATACATTTCAAGAACAGGGAAATTCCACCGGGGTTACCTGGGGATATAAAGAAAAAACGCCAATTCCACAAAACCTTATCATGAGAACAATGGGTGTCAAAAAAATGCTTCAAAAAGATTTTGACAAAGGATTAGAGAAACTAAAAAAAATTCGGAATCTTTAATTACCAGTTTTTTGTCAAGTACAGGATGCCAGGTAAGGTACGTGTGTCTTTGTTTTATGAAGCAAAAACCCAAAAGAACGAATCTTGGCTCAATAGGATACGCTTGACATGACATTAGCCATACACATCGGCTTGGATTTTTCTTCCCTGGAATTTCATTAACCGGGTTTTAATGATCCCGTAGTTAAACTATTATCTTGATATTTTTATTGGCCTGTCGTATTTTCACCCTGCTAATCTCATGGTAGGGGATTAAAATTAAATATGTTAGTAAACATGATACACTAATTAAAACTAAACTTCGTTTTACAATTCAGTAAATTATTTATATCTTGGAAAGAAAGAATAATGCAAAAAATGAGAAGACACACTATTTTTAAAAGTTTTCATTTTATATTGGCCATTGGCTTGTCTTTTTTGCTATCAACTGGTTGCTCCGGGATCCGTAATTCTTATAAAAAGAAAAAAGATAAGGCTCCTTGTGATTGTCCCCAATTCAAAAACAAGCGATACAAATCATCCACCTATATTTCCCCGGGTACAAATAATAGTTTAAATTACTTCTGCTACAACAAAAGTGCTTCCCCCGATAAAAATTAGATCCTGCTCACTGGCATTTTTTTTAGCTGCAACAAGAGCTTCAATTACCGTAGAAAAAGAATTTACCTTGAATCCCATTTCCCTCATCATTTTTTCCAACTCCTTTTCATCCAATGATCTAGGAATATTAGCTTTTGTTGCATAATATAAGGACTCACGAGGAAATAATGATAATATTTTTTTATGGTCTTTTTCTTTCACAAAACCAAGCACGACATGTAATTGCTTGTAAGGAGTGTGTTTCACCTGGTCAAGGACCTCCCTGATTCCTTCTTCATTATGCCCGGTATCACAAACGATCATCGGGTTAAAACCCATTATTTGCCATCGTCCTGCCAATCCAGTGTTTTTTGTAACACGAGACAACCCGGCCCTCATACACCTTTCATTTATGGGATAGTTTTTCATGGACAATACATCCAGGGACTTTAAAACTGTTAAAAGGTTTTTCCCTTGATACATGCCTAACAGATCTATCTCAAGATTTTTATAAACCAGTTCACCATTTTTTTTTACATGAAAAGATTGATTGCCTGAAAGGGTTAACATGGAATAATCAACATGATAATCTACCCCCGCGAAATACAATGGGGCATTCTTTTCACGGGCAACTTCCGAAAATACCCGGGATGTTTCTCCAGATGTTTCCCCTATTACCACCGGTATGTTTTTTTTAATGATGCCGGCCTTTTCTTTCGCTATTTCAGCCAACGTATCTCCTAAAAATTCGGTATGATCCATTCCAATGTTGGTAATTACCGATAGAATTGGCATTATTATATTTGTCGAATCCAACCTTCCCCCCATACCAGTTTCCACTACGGCAATATCAACTTCCCGCTTAGAAAAATACGCAAAAGCCATCGCCACTGTTGCTTCAAAAAAAGAGGGATGTATTTTTGCAAAAAAACGAAAATGCTCATTTACAAAATCCACCACTTCTTCCCGGAGAATCATTTCTCCATTTACCCTAATCCTTTCTCGGAAATCCAATAAATGTGGAGAAGTATATAACCCGGTCTTGTAACCGTGTTCTTGTAAAATAGAGGCCAACATGTGAGAAACAGATCCCTTACCATTGGTCCCGGCTACATGAATTGTATGATAATTAGAATGGGGAAAACTTAGGTGTTGATCCAACAAATGGCTATTATCCAGGTTGGCTTTGTAAGCCGATTTTCCATCTCTCTGGAATAAGGGTAAACTAGTGTACAAGTAGTCTAAAGCTTGTTGATAATCCATAGGATTCTTTATAGTCTCCTGAAACGACCTTTCAATTCTTCTATCTCTTGGTTGGAGAAAGTATGATAATTACTATTCTCCCTATTGGTGTTTGTCTTCTCAAATAAGACAATATGTGCATCTTGAGACATTACAACCTGGTGCCAAACAGCTATTTTAAAATTATAAGCAACATTTTTTTGCATGGGAAAAACATGGATCTTGTCCAAACCAAGAGATTCTTCGGCTACTATTAAATCAGCTTCCCCTTCTGTCAAAATGAAAACCTCGTTGGTTTCATTATGTTTTTCCACTTGGTAAAAATTTGACGGATCTGTTTCCCTTGAGTAGCGAAGCATTGCTACTCTCCAACCTTCAAAATCTAATACGGGTGCATAACCCGAGTCAAAATACTCTCCTATCTCCAACAAATTGGACGGAATTTTCAATTCTTTTTTTTCCATTATTGATTATATTATAGGATAAACTAGTGACGCGTCACATGTATTAAAGCGCATCAGATTTACCTTCAACCCGGCGTAGTGGCTGAAACGTCAGGACGCTTTATCATTGACAAGACACTAGCAGCACGCATTCCTCCTACTTAAAACCTCTTTTTTAGTAAATATCTCCAAATAAAAAACCAGCTTTAGTTTACAAATATTCGAGAGCCTTTTTAATAGCATTTGTCATTCCTTCGAGATTCTTTCCTCCTGCTGTTGCATAAAATGGCTGCCCGCCACCTCCTCCCTGTATCTCTTTGGCAACTTCTTTAATAATTTTTCCAGCATGAAGTTTCCTGTCCTTCACGAGATTGTCTGATATCATTATTGTCAAATTTGGCTTACCACCAACATTTGCTCCTAAAATTAAAAAAAGGTTATCTACTTCTCCTTTCATTTGAAAAGCCAAATCCTTAATAGCACTAGCAGAATTTATATTTACTTCTTGAGCAATTATATTAATGTTATCCTTTTGTTCCAACTTTTCTTTCAATTGCTGCTTGATCAATTTGACCTGTTCTTTTTCAAAACCCTCAACAATCTTTACCAATTCTTCTTTTTCTTCAAAAAGATTATCAATGCTTTGCAGAAGATCCCTTGGGTTTAGGAATTTCTCATTCACCTGTTCCAGCAATTTTAGCTTAGAAGAAACATGTTGGTATGCCGTTTCCCCCGTAATGGCTTCAATTCTTCTAACCCCGGCAGAAACTGAAGATTCACCGGTAATTTTAAACAACCCGATTTCTCCCGTAGCACTTACGTGTGTTCCACCACATAATTCCGTTGAATCTCCAAAACGAATAACCCTAACTTGTTCCCCGTATTTTTCACCGAATAAAGCGACTGCTCCCATATTTTTAGCTTCATCTATGGGTATATTTCGTTTTTCTTCTAAAATTATATTTTGCCTTATTTTTTTGTTCACCAATTCTTCTACCTGTTCCAATTCTTCATCACTAACTTTACTAAAATGAGAAAAATCAAAACGCAAATAATCAGGGTGCACCAAAGATCCTTTTTGTTCAACGTGATTACCAAGTACTTTTTTCAAAGCATAGTGCATTAAATGAGTGGCTGTATGATTATTTGCCGCATCTTGCCGTTTTCTTGTATTAACTATGGCAGTAAACACCAATTGTGGATCTCGTGGCAACTCCTTGGTTACATGTATGCAAAGATTATTTTCATTCAACGTATTCATTATACTGATTTTTTCTTCATCTTGCTGGATATAACCAATATCACCTACTTGCCCTCCACTTTCAGCGTAAAAAGGTGTTTTATCAAAAACAAGATGATAAAGGTCTTTACCTTTAGAAGTAACTTTCCTATACCTGGTAATGGAAACTTCTGCCGATAAAGAATCATATCCTACAAATTCCTCTTTCTCTTGTTCCTGTAAAATAACCCAATCTTCAGTACTTGTTGCAGCATCAGCTTTTGATCTGATTTTTTGATTGGCCATTTCTTTTTCGAAGTCGGCATGATTAATAGCCATATCATTTTCCCGTGCAATCAATTCGGTTAAATCCAATGGGAATCCAAAAGTATCATATAGTTCAAAAGCTGTTTTTCCATCAATAATTCTTTGTCCAGACATTTTTAGTTTATCCATAACATCAGTGAGCCGTTTTATTCCTGTATCCAAGGTTCTTAAAAAAGCTGATTCTTCCTCCTTGATTACATTCTGCACCAAATCCCTTTGATTTTTCAAACCCGGGAAATGCTGTCCCATTTGATCAACCAATATGTCCACCAAACTATAGATAAAAGGGGTTTCTTGTTTTAAAAAAGTAAAAGCATATCTTGACGCTCTCCGCAGAATCCTACGAATGACATAACCGGCTTTATTATTGGAAGGTAATTGACCATCCGCAATTGCAAAACTTACAGCCCTCAAATGATCTGCAACTACACGCATGGCAATATCTGTTTTTTCCTTGTCTCCATATTTAAATCCTGTATATCGAGATAGTTCATGGATAATGGGCTGGAAAATATCGGTATCATAGTTCGATTTTTTTCCCTGGATGACCATGCACAACCTTTCAAATCCCATTCCTGTATCCACGTGCTTCTTGGAAAGCATTTCCAGTTGTCCATTGGATTTCCTGTTGAATTGAATAAACACGAGGTTCCAAATTTCAATTACCCCGGGATTATCTTTATTCACTAATTCTCCTCCATCTACTTTTACTCGTTCTTTATCATCTCGCAGATCCACGTGAATTTCAGAGCAGGGACCACATGGGCCTGTATCTCCCATTTCCCAGAAGTTATCCTTTTTCGCACCTTTTATAATCTTATTTTTATCGATATATTCAGCCCATATATTAAATGCTTCCTCATCCCAATCCAACTCATCCTCTTTGCTTCCTTCAAAAACAGTTACATATAAGCGGGATTTATCCATGCCTAACGTGGTCGTCAAAAATTCCCATGCCCATTGTATTGCTTCTTTCTTAAAATAATTCCCAAAAGACCAATTCCCCAACATCTCGAACATCGTGTGGTGATAAGTATCATGCCCGACTTCCTCTAGATCATTATGCTTTCCTGAAACACGCAAACATTTTTGAGAATTTGCCACCCTATTAATTGTTATAGGGGAATTGCCCAAAAAAATATCCTTAAATTGATTCATACCGGCATTTGTGAACATAAGCGTGGGATCATCCTTCACGACCATCGGGGCAGAAGGGACTATATGATGTTCTTTGCTCTTAAAAAAATCAAGAAAGGCTTCCCTTATTTCGTTTGCTTTCATACGGTTCTATTCCTATTATTTTTTTCTTATTTATTAATAAATCCTTAAAAATTTAGATTATTGGTTCATTTTATTCAACTTTTATCATTAAAAAAACATTTGTTGCTGCTTTATTTAATTTCAGTTAATTTTTTTCCTGATATTAAGTTGTAAAAATTTGATTATAAATCAATTTCATTCATTTAGTTTGTTTCTTTAAATTTTTTATTTTAAATTTGCAATCTTTATTTTTATACTAGCTGTATATCTTTGTTTTTCAGCACGTAATGGAGAAAAAAATATTTTTTCACAACAAATCCTATTTAACTTACCAGCAAGTTAAAAGGAAACTTCTTAATAAAAGGATAAATTCTCTTATTATTATAGTATCCTCTGCTATTTTATTAAATGTTATGTATTTCAGGTTCCCTGATCAAGCTGAATTGTTAATCCTTGGAAAAAGAAATGCAAATATCGAAAATAAATATACATTTTTAAAGAAATCTATAGAAATTATTGAACAAGAACTACATGTTTTACAAATTAAAGATGATAGTTTATATCGACCCATCATTGGTATGGAACCGCTTCATCCTGTTATACGTCAAGCAGGTACTGGAGGAAGTGTAAATGAAACCAGTAATGATATAGTGCAAAACCCGGGGATTATCAAGGATACCCGTGAAAGATTGGATAAAATTTCCAGTAAAATTAATGTTCAAGCAGAATCATTTGAAAATACTTATGAAAGGGCAGTGTCTTTAAATGAACTTCATTCAAATATCCCGGCAATTCAACCTATTTCACCAGGAACATTCTACTGGATTAGTTCTGGTTATGGATCCCGTTTTGACCCTTATAACAACCGAGAAGTCTTTCACCATGGAATTGATTTTGCTGCTGCAATAGGAGTAGAAATCTACTCCACAGGAAATGGTATAGTAAAAGAAACTTTATATAACGAAACGGGTTATGGAAAAGAAGTGGTAATAGATCATGGATTTGGCTATTCTACCAGGTATGCCCATTTGCATGAAATATATGTTAAAAAGGGTGAAAAAATAAAAAGGGGGCAACTAATTGGTTTAATGGGGAATACGGGCAAATCAACAGGCCCTCACCTGCACTATGAAGTTCTCCGCTATAACATTTCTGTAAATCCTTCGTATTATTTTACAAATGATCTTTCACCAGTTGAATACCAGGAAATAATAGAAAATGGAAAGGAAGGTACATCTTTTTTAAAATAAATTTGTTATAAATTCTTGGTACTAGTGAAATTTTTTACAACTTTTAAGAAAATAAAGTTGTGAATCAATAAAAAAATTTACATTTTTAACGAATATATTTTTATTTTTTTCATGAGGGAAAAATACAAATTCAACCCGGATTCTTTACGATATGTTAAGGTTAGGAAGAGCCTAAAGGAAAGGTTTCTCCATATTTTTACTTATCTTTCTGCTATTCTTATAGTAGCGGTAGTATTTAATATTGTATACTCTGGAATTTTTGATACTCCAAAAGAAAAACAATTAAGAAGGGAAAATAACCAGTTACTTTTTCATTATGAATTAATGTACAAAAGATTATCACACGTTGAAAACGTTTTACAAGAAATTCAACAGCGAGATGATAACATATATAGAACTATTTTCGAAGCAGAACCTATTCCTAAATCTATCAGGGAAGCTGGTTTTGGTGGTGTAAATCGGTATAAGGAAATCGAAAACTTATCCAATTCTGATATTGTTTTGGAAACAACAAAAAAGCTAGATAAAATAAGAAAACAACTCTATATTCAATCCAAGTCATTTGATGAGATTATTAAATTGGTCAAAAACAAGGAAAAACTAATTGCGAGTCTACCCTCTATCATGCCAATTTCCAACAAGGATCTTACCCGCACAGCTTCTGGATGGGGCTACCGGATACACCCGATTTACAAGATTAAAAAATTCCATTATGGCATGGATTTTACTGCTCCCACTGGCACAGAGATTTACGCTACTGGTGATGGAGTTATTAAAAAACTGGATCATTCACGAAGAGGATACGGTAATAAAATTATCGTTGATCATGGTTTTGGTTACCAAACACTTTACGCACATTTAAGCGGGTTTAACGTGAGAGAAGGCCAAGAAGTGAAAAGAGGCGATGTCATAGGATATGTAGGAAACTCGGGTTTATCTACTGGACCTCATTTACATTACGAAGTACTAAAAAATGGAAAAAGAATTAATCCCATTAATTATTATTTCAATGACCTTACCCCGGAAGAATATGATAGGATGATTGAAATTTCCGCGAGAAGCGGGCAAACTTTTGATTAAATCATTTAAAATTTGTATGACAAAGAAACTATTTAGTTACGCGATATTTCTCCTGTCCCTATTATTTCTTACAGGCTGTGCTGCGAAAAAAATCAATCAAACCAAAAAAAAAGAGATTCAGAAGGAACATGTTGATACCTTGGGGCAACATATGGACACGGCTAAATTACAGCCGCCTATAAAACCAGATTCAGTCATACTGGCAAAAGATAGCATTGTACAGGATACTATACAGGATACTATTAAACCTATCCAAGATACTATTGTTAAACTTCCAGATACATTAGTAATAGGCGGT
>CAZOSQ010000033.1:0-14623 GCA_964582245.1 uncultured Bacteroidales bacterium
ATCTTAATTGTACCGTAATTCAAACAGGAACGTTCTTAGCCTGGCGGCTATGCTCATGGTTCGGGTTTAACATCCTAAGGCTACAAGCCGACGGCGGAACGGAATTTTCCAGGGACGAAAACCTACCCACCACTTTTATATTTATTCTTCAAAGCCAATAATATTAGCGGTTTTAATTTTATTTAAAATTTACCCGGTCAGTAGTGATATTAAATGGCTAGTGTCAAATCAAGCCAAACCTATTGAACCAAGAATCGTTCTTTTTAGTTTTTGCCTCATAAGAAAGATTTGCATAGCCTCTCCTTCCTGGTAATACGGAGAAGGAGCCACGATCATGTTTATTTTTTTATAGTTACAAAAAACTAATAACAACTTCTCCTTATCCGGCATCCTACACTTTAAATTCCCCTGGTGATTGCTTGAGGTAATTTTATACCACTTTCCGGTATCGCCAAACAGCCAAAAATAACATGATTATTGCATAACCGGAAACAGCCAAAAATTCAGGGAGAATATGCAAAAAACCAGCACCTTTAATAAAATCATCCTAATTGATAAATTGTGTCCTTGGAAAAATCAAGAATTGCAATTTTCACGTTCTTTATTTCCGTGGAAATGACATACCCCAAAAAGGAGAACTTGCACCACCGGTATCCCAAACAGAATTAACATAATCCTTGGGTCACGAAAAATGTGAAAAAATTCTTTTATGACAAAGCCAACGAACTATTTCATTTTTGTTCATTTAATCTGATTAAATCATCAATATCAATTTCCTCGAAATCTTTAATATTAAGAATGGTATTTTTCAAAAATTTTGCTGGATGAGTCGTGCATAATCCAATGACTTTTATTCCTGCAGCGCGAGCAGAAGAAATACCTGCCGGGGAATCTTCAAATACAATTGATTCAGAAGGACGTACACCTAATAAGGATAGAGACCTGAGGTATATCTCGGGATGAGGTTTTCCATGGGTGACATGAGCTACATGATTGATTATATCGAAATATTGTTTTACCCCTGTCTTTTCAAGTGTAAAATCCACATTGTTAGCCGGTGCCGAAGTAGCAACAGCTATTTTAATACCCGAGTTTTTTAACTTTTGTAACAAGGGTATCAATCCATTTACCGGCTGGATATTATCCTTGTAGATATCCCTGTAAAGCGCCTCTTTCTCCTCACCATACTTCTCGGATTCCTCGCTAGAAATTTCCCTGGAAAATGCTATTTGTAAAAGATCCCGGTTAGTCTTCCCGAAATGTTTTACAAAATTTTCCATGGAAAGGCCAGGATCATATTTTTCAAGGAATTTCTCCCAAGCTTTTTTATGATAATTCATATTATCTACTATGACACCATCCATATCAAAAATCACTGCCTGCAAATTAGTTTTTTTGTTCATCATTCTATTTTTCGTGTTTTTCTAGCAAGTTTTAAAAATACGTCATTTATATCGGGAGCATCAAACTTTTCTTTTAATGCGGGAGGAGTGTCTAGGGCAGCAATTTTACCATCAACCATGATAATTGAACCACTGGTCGGGAGTGATAAACCACAAAGAATTTTTATTGCCGTAGTTTTCCCGGCCCCGTTAGCTCCAAGAAAACCAAAAATTTCACCTTTCGCCACCTGGAATGATAAGTGGTCATTGGCAATAAAATTTCCAAATTTTTTCACCAAGTTTTCTACTTCTATAATTTTTTCCTTTTCCATGTGTACCTATTTTTCATCCTTGGTCATCTCCAAGAAACAATCTTGAATTGTAGGCTGGATCAAACGAATATTGATTCCCGGGAAATTACAATTACTTTGAGATAATTTTGCACTGAATGTTTCAACAGGATAATTTTTCACCAGGGTTACATGTATACTTTGCCCGAACAAGTGAGCAGAAGAAACTTCTTTCATATTACCCAAGGTTTTTAAAAGCTTGTAATTATTTGAACAAGAAACCTCGAATAAATCATGAGGATAATTCTTGGTAATTTCTCCAGGCGTATTGATAGCCTTTATATTTCCATTTTTTATCAAACCAATTTTATCACATTTTGCGGCCTCTTCCATGTAAGGAGTAGAAACAACTATGGTGATGTTATTTTCTTTCAATACTTGAAGCATTTCCCAAAATTCTTGCCGTGATACTGCATCAACACCAGTAGTAGGTTCATCCAGTATTAAAACCTTGGGCCTGTGAATAAGTGCACAAGACAAGGCTAGTTTTTGTTTCATCCCTCCCGATAAAGCCCCTGCTTTACGATTTTTAAAAGGTTCTAATTGAGAATAAATGGGTTTAACCAAGTCATAGTTACCTTGTAAAGTGGTTCCGAATATGGTAGCAAAAAAACGTATATTTTCTTCTACGGAAAGATCCTGGTACAAGGAAAAGGTTCCCGGCATGTACCCTACTATTTTTCTTATCATTTTATAATCTTTCACGGTATGATAACCCTCTAAAAAAGCCATTCCGCTACTAGGCAAAAATAATGTTGTTAATATCCTGAACAAGGTAGTTTTGCCCGCACCGTCAGGACCTATTAAGCCAAATAATTGTTTTCTTTCCACTTTAAAAGAAACATCTCGTAATGCTTGGACATTCCCGAAATTTTTGAAAATCTTTTCTACCGATATTGCATATTCATTCATTTTCTATTATTAAAAAAACAATCCAGCAAACTGAACATCACCTTGTTAGCTGCTTCTATAAAGGATGCTCCATGTTTTTTTATTTGATCAATCTCCTGGATGAATTCAGAGGGTTCTACTTGGTCAGCACAAGCTATCAGCATTTTCTTCATGGAATCGCTTGTTATTTCAAGATGAAATTGTATACCTAAAACATGATCATTCCAAGAAAATGCCTGGTTTGGGGTAACTTTGGAAAAAGCTAAATGTCGTGCACCTTTTGGCAAGTCAAAGGTATCCCCGTGCCAATGAAAAACATTCATTTGTTTACCCGAATTGAATATTTTTATACCATCACTGGTAAAATTTACAGGAAACCATCCTATCTCCGGCTTTTCATTTTTATAAACTTCTGCGCCTAAAATGCCTGCAATTACCTGTGCACCGAGACATATTCCCAGGACCTTTGAATTTTGGGAAATTACTTGACGAATAAATTCTTTTTCAGCTTTAAACCAAGGATATTCTTCCTCATCTCTAACCCCCATCGGACCTCCCATAATTACCAAATTATTAACCTCTCCGGGTGATGGTAAAGCTGTCTTGGAAAACATTTTAAGTGGGATTAAATCATATCCCTCTTTTTTTGCCCAATCAATAATACATCCTGGTCCTTCAAAAGGCACATGCATCAAATAATGTATAGTTTTGTCACTTTTCATCATAATAAAATTAATTTTATTCCTTTCAGTCATGAAATCGCTTCGCTAAGTTCAAAGGTATGATGGAACATCCATGTTAATGATTTTTTTATAAATGTGTTTGTGTTTTGTAAACATGGATGTTTCATCCGTACAAAATTTATTTTTAATGGTCGGATGGAACATCCATGTTACGAAATTATATTCATTCGTGTTTGTGTATGAAATACATGGATGTTTCATAAGTTGATTTCTCATTATTGAATTGTTTATTTTAGCAATTAATATTAATCATTCCCTTTTGTGAATTAATGATGATTTAATAATCAGCAGGGGGAAAAATTTCATTTTTTACACCCGATTCCGCCAAGTTAACCCTAATTTTCATTTCCTGTAAAAATTCATTGATCCATCGTTCATTTGAGTTTAAAAAAAGTATGGAAAAGTATACATTTTCAACTTGTTCCTTCATTTGATAAATTATTTCTTCATTTTCCAACAAGGAAATCCCGGCTTGTATAGAAGATAATTCCTTTTCATAACGCATGGCTCCTCCATCATAAATCAACTGGTTTAATGAAAGATACATATTGTATTGATCTTTAGGAGGAACAGGAAAATCTAATTGAAAATTTGGAAGATTTTCAAAATCTATGCTTGTTACATCCGATTGATAAGAAGCCGAAGCTTCCAAGTTTATCGAAGGCAACCATTTTTTCCTAGTGTTTAATTGATGCCATTTATCAATTTCACGGATGTAATTTGCAGCTTCATAAGATGGTACAGCTTCATTTGCAAGTTTAAAACATTCAAATAAATTTATAGTATCTTGTGAGTTCCCCAGGTAAAAATTCATGCTGGTAAAACATACTATGAATAGCATTTTTTTCATGTGTAAATAATTTTATATATTAAGGTCACATGGAACATCCATGAAGGTTATTTTCATCCTTGTTTATGATTTTTAATCATGGATGTTTCATATTCAACAGTTTTTTATCGCATCAATGATAAAGGAAGAAACAGCTTTTCTACGTTCTTCCACGAATTTTTCATACTCTTTATCATCATCCTTAAAAAAGATCTTAAGCATGATGGGTTTGGCTACAATGGGAAAAATAGCCATAGATAGCATGTTGATTATTAATTGTCGAGGATCAATAGATTTTATTCGTCCTTTTTTAACTTCAAGATTCACCTGTTCAATAAAATCATTTGCCCTTGTTCCTGTTTTAATCATTAGAGAAGATAATCTTCCGGGATTGCTGTTAATTTCATTAAGAATAAAATTGGGTAAAAATGGATTTTCCAAGAGAAATCCTATGTATTGGTCGGAAAACAACTCTATCTTTTCGAAGAAAGAAATGTCTGTCCTACTCAAAATCTTTTCCAATATGGGAAACAAGCGAGAAAATAGTTGTTGAAAAACCGCATCAAACATTTTTTCTTTACTCCTGAAATAATAATGCAAAAGGGCCTTGTTTATACCTGCTTCTTCTGCTATTTCCATCATTCTTGCACCTTCAAATCCTTTTTTTATAAAGATTTTTCGTGCCGCTTCAATAATTTTTTCTTCTGTTTTTTGCTCCTTATCCATTTTACCAATTATTTTTAACCAAATTGATTAACTAATTTGTTTAACTATTTGGTCAAATTTATAATATTTTTTTGAATAAACAAGAAATAACAAAAAAAAAATTTATTGATATATATATATAGCGAATAATGCAAGATGAATGAAACTCTATATTTAGCAGTATATAGAATTTTAAGAGTTAAATTCCGATTAAAATAAAATGCGTTCGCCCGAGGGCAATAATCTATGGCCAGGCTTATTGTATTAAAGTTATTTGGAGGACATTAGATTCGTGAGTGTTTAAGAGAACAAAATTTTTAATTTTTGCGAAGATAACTTCCCGGGTTTAAACCGGTACCAATAATAAAAAAAAAGTAAAGTTATATAACAAGAAAAAAATTAAGAACTGGGAATAATTTTGAAATAACTCCCTTTAAAAATAACAAAAAAACCGAATGATATTATTAAGTATCACCCGGTTTATGTTTTTTTTTAAATACCGTAATTTATTCAGCAGCTTCTTCAGTTTCTGATTCCATAGCTTCTTCTGCTTCAACAGCAGTAGTGTCAGCTTCTTCTTCCGTTAATTCTGTTTGAGCTTCTTCAGCAGCTACTTCTTCTGGCATTTCATTAACTTGTTCAAGGTTTTCTTGAGCAGCTTCAGTTTCAGTTTGAGGGCTAGTACAGGAAAATGTCATAAAACAAGCTAAAGCTACAGCAATTGAGAAAATACTAATTTTTTTCATAGTTACAGGTTTTTAAATAATGAAATAATAAAGTTACTTAGGCAAATGTAAAAATAAATCATTTAAAAAATCAAGTTTTCCATGTTTTTTTTTGCATAAAATTAAATTAATCTTATCTAAAAAACGTTGCAAAAACAACTTTTCAACGAGAAAAAAAATAGCAAAAAATTAATATGTTGTTTTACAGAATTTTAGAACTGGTTAAGAATAGAAGTAAATTTTTCATTAGGGAAACACCTGGTTTGATCTGTAGCATATTCCCTTTTTAAACCATCGACAAAATACATATCAACCTTTCCTATATTTTTTGCTTCGATTTTCCCCCTGTAAATACAGTCAAAATAATCTTTTATGGCTTCATAAGTCGTACCGGATATATTTACCATTCCCACATGTCCATTTTGCTCCATACGGGCGGCAACGTTCACCGTGGATCCCCAAATATCATAAGCAAACTTTCTTTTCCCAACCACTCCCGCAATAACTTCCCCGGTGTGGATTCCAAGACGTAATTCCCAAACTGGTAATTTATCAATCACTTTCTGATCATTTAAGGAGTTCATGAAATATTGTATTTCCAATGCAGCCAAAACCACGTTAAAGGCATGACTATTGTTTCGCAAAGGCAAACCTCCCACACACATATAGGCATCTCCTATTGTTTTTATTTTTTCTAGGTAGTGCTTATCAATAATTTCATCAAGATGAACAAAGTAAGAATCTAAAATATTGACCAATTCCTTTGGTGACAAATCTTTGCTTGTTTTAGAAAATCCCTTAAAATCAGTAAACATAACTGTAACTGATTTATAATGCCTAGGCTCTGCTTTTCCCTTGGATTGAAGTTGTAAGGCTACCTCAAAGGGTAAGATATTTCTTAGAAGTTCATCAGTTTTCATTTTTTCTTCACGAAGTTCTTTCCCCCTCCTTTCCAACTCATGTTTTTGTTTTTCCAACAATTCGTTAGCATTCTCAAGATATTCCGCGATCGCCATCACTTGTTCATTTTTATGGCTTAGAGCTTCCTCGGCTTCTTTAAGGCGTGTAATATCGGTTTCTACAAGGATAAATTTCTCTACCTCACCATTTTTCCTATCTTGAAATATGGGTGTAATGGATACTTGAAGCCAAATTTCTTTCCCAGAAGTTGATAAATATTTTCGAGTAAAATCAGTGGGACCTTTTTTTTCCCTACATTCAACTATACAACCCTTAAAATCTTCATGATAATTATCATCATTTAAACAGTTTCCAAATTTTTTAATATACTCCTTCAGAGAACAACCGTGGATTTTTTTGAAACCATCATTTACCCAAATAATTTCCTGCTTATTATTGATTAAAATAAAAGAGTTTTGACTCTTCGTGACCACCATGGATAATTTCTGAAGTTCATTGAATTGAGTCTTCAATTTTTCATTTTCCTTGATGTGCTTCTGTAAAATATTGTTCAATTTTATATAAACATTTATCCTGGATATCAACTCCTTCCCATTAACAGGTTTTTTTATATAGTCAATAACACCGGCTGCAAAAGCCTCTTGCAAATTTTCACTTGAAGAAAAAGTTGTCATTAAAAGAATAGGTATATTTTTTCCCTGTTGGCTTTTCTTTATTAGTTTTGTCACCTCTATGCCATTCATCTTGGATATGTTCCAATCCAACAAGATAACTGCCGGGTTTTCTTTAATGGCTATTTGAAAAGCTTCTTCACCATCACATGCTGTTAAAATTTTAAATTGATTTTCATCATTCTTCAGCAATTCAACAAGCAATTCCCTGTTTTCTTTTAACTCATCTGCAACAAGGATTTTAAAATTCATGATTCCCTATTTTTTATTGTAAACAAATATATCAAAAAACCTAAAGGAATCTTAATTCACGGTTAATAAAAAACAGGAAAACTTATTCCTAAAAACGTACACGTTGAGAAGGTTGTAAATGAAGTACATCTTGTTTCTCCACGTTGAAATCCTTGTAAAAGGGATCAAAGTTCATAACCACTAAATTAATTATTAACTTCTTTCTTAATGGAAAATCTCCTATTGAATGAGTCGTTTTCATTTCCATGTTTCCAAAGAAATTAGCAAAAGACAGTAAAAATAATTGTCCTGATTTAGTATCAATGTTATTATCTTTAAACAATTCTTTATTTTGCATCCTGTAAAGTTTAAAAGCTTCCCGTGATATATTCAATGATATTATCATGTTAATAATATCATTATCAAGGGAGTCTTCTTTCAAAAAGAGGGGGTCTACTTGTAGATAATCTTTACACTGCTTTTCAATAAGCTCATGAAATTGTTGATACTTTTTGATATCAGATTTTGCCCACCATCTTCTAAGTTCTCCCTCGTCATCCACGAACATACCTTCCCCGGTAATTCCCTTGGTGATATGATAGGTAATCATGGTGGCTAAAATACCGAAATTTTCAGCATCGTGTTCCATTTCAATTACGGGAGTTCTAAGTATGCCTGCAGGAATTACTAAAGAATTTCGCAGTAAATCATAAACCACATTGGCATGATGAGCTGGAACTTGAAGATTTTTTTTTACATTTTTATTGATGCGCATTAGCATTTCTTGCACTTGACTCTTTTTTATTTCCAACACGTTGTAGAAATACAGCGTATCCGCTAATTCAATATCTTCATTGTTATCCCAGTTTGGTTGTATGACAGAAACTTCCATGGATTCTAATTTCATCAAAGCCAAATCTTTAGAGGCAGGAGTCATCCAATGTATTGAATTCCTAATTTTATTTTCATAGACGGAAAAAATTAATTTAACAATCTTTTTTGTTTCTTCCCCTATTTCTTGATCCCGGAAATTTTCTTCTATGTAAAACCGGCTAATATCTTGGGGTATAAAACTGGATATATCGCTCAATACTATTTGGTCTAAAGTTCTTGGAAGATCTTCATTTAAAAGTTTTACATGAAAATCCTCAATAAGTTGATAATGCGTTAACCCCAGGTATGGTAATGATTCACGAATAAAATGCCACATCATATAATACTTAAGATCCTCAACCTTGAACTTGTCTAGGTCAAAATTTCTAAAATAGGCCGGCTCGTATACATTAAATTTCTTATAACCGGGTATTTTCATAGAGTCCAGGTACGTTTCCCATATAAATCCCTTAATACTTCTTTCTATATGATGCTCGAGAAAAGGGTTGTAAACATGAAGAAGGTCTTTATTCTCATGATCTGAAGGGAAGCCATAGTAGGCTAGTTTTTTTTCTACCTGTACCACTTTTTCAACCAAAGAAGCAACATCATCATTATCATAACCAACAAGGCAAAACCCCTTGGTTATAAACTCCTTGTATTTATCAATAATCAATTGATTGGTTACAGTATCTTCGAAGTATTTTTTATCCAATCCAAGTCCCGGGGGAAAAAGACCAACTAAGATGGTATCTGAAAATTTTTTATCATGCTCATCCCGGATTTGGAAAAAAGGGTAATATCCATGCTGGTGCAAAAAAACAACAACATGTTGAAGATCTTCTAAACTTTGAATTTCTTCTATGCGTTTTATATATTTTACCAATGGATCAATGCCAGAACTATTCCTGGCCATCGTGTCCATGGCAGATTGATAGAGAAGTTTTAAATTCCTATGTTTGTTATCATTCCTTTCTAATAACCCCTGTAAATTGATTATCAGATCCTGGATATTTTCTTTTTGAATTTTTTCTATGGGTGAAATATTCTCATTGTAATTTCCATTTGAAAAGCCATAAAAATCATCCCCGGGATCAATTTCCTTGTTTATATATTTTGAAAGAAAGGAAGAGGTATCAAAACTGGAGGAACAGGATATTAAAAACAAAAAGAAAAAACCCGTGAATAAAAGTTCAAGGTTTTTTCTTCTTATCGGTAAGTAGGCTTGTATTTTATTTCTAGCTAAAATTCTCAATGGTTTTAGTTATAATTTCTATGGCATCCTTTAATTGTTCTTTATTAATTACTAACGGTGGAGCAAATCGAATAATATGTTCATGGGTTGGTTTGGCCAAAACACCATTTTCTTTTAAGGCAACACACACATCCCAAGCTGTTTTACCATTTTTCGGTTTAATAACTACTGCATTGAGTAATCCCTTGCCCCGGACAGACTCAACCATTTCAGATTTTATTTTTTTCATTTCGTCCCTAAATATTTCCCCGAGCTCTGTCGCATTTTCTTCCAGTTTTTCTTCTTTAATGATTTCTAAGGCGGCAATAGAGACTTTTGCTGCCACCGGATTTCCACCATACGTGGATCCATGTTCCCCCGGACGTATACATAACATAATATCATCATCGGCTAACACGGCTGAAACAGGGTAAACACCTCCCGAGAGAGCTTTGCCTAGTAATAGCACGTCAGGACGGACATTTTCATGATCACATGCAAGCATTTTTCCTGTTCTTGCCAAACCAGTTTGAATTTCATCTGCCATGAAAAGGATATTATGTTGTTTACATAAATCATAAGCTTGCTTTAAATATCCTTCTCCCGGTACATACACGCCAGCCTCTCCTTGAATAGGTTCAACAAGAAAACCTGCCACATTGGGATCTTTAAATGCTTCCTTCAATGCATCAATATCATTATAAGGCACCTTAATAAAACCCGGTGTAAAAGGTCCAAAACCTTTGTAGCAATCCGGATCCGTGGACATGGAAATAATGGTTATTGTCCTACCATGAAAATTATTATAACAAACTACTATTTTAGCTTCATTCTCGGGAATACCTTTTTTCGTGTATGCCCATTTCCGACACATTTTCAAGGCAGTTTCATCCGCTTCTGCCCCAGTGTTCATAGGTAAAATTTTATCATAGCCAAAATAATTGGTTATGTATTCCTCGAACTCACCCAAGGCGCTATTGTAAAATGCACGAGAAGTCAATGTCAATTTTTTAGCCTGTTCAATCATCGTATTAATGATTTTTGGGTGGCAATGACCTTGATTAACAGCAGAATATGCTGAAAGAAAATCATAATAACGTTTTCCTTCCACGTCCCACACGAAAACTCCTTCTCCTTTATCTAATACAACTGGTAATGGATGGTAATTATGCGCTCCATATTTTTCTTCCTTGGCTATGTAATCTTTGCTTGTCATATTGTTTATAAGTTTAAAAATATTGTTTTTAATAGATTTTACCATTATGAAAAGCAAAAATAATAAATAATATTTTATTTTCATGTATATTTATACATGAAAAATTAATATTTATGCAATTTATTATAAATACCTGGTTAAGAAACGATAACAAGAAAGGTAAAGATATTAAAATTTCGCTGTAAGCTTAATATTTAACCGCCTACCGGTAAGATAGTTGGGAACTGCAAACACACCTGGCACATTATCTTCATTGGATACTGTTTTTACCCATAAATAAGAAATGGTATTGTTTACTCCAAAAAGGTTAAAAATTTCGGCACTTAACCACACACTTTTAAACTTATCCAAGAATGTACCTGTCGCATCATTTGCCTTGAATATTTTAGAAAAACCTATATCAACACGCTGATAAGAAGGTAATTTAAAACCATCATCATACCTGTCAGAATCCGGAATACTCATGGGTAATTTACTTCCATACAAAAAGTTTAAATGCACTTTATAGGTAGGGTTTATGGGTAAATAGTCTTGAAAAAACAATCCAAAACTCATCAATTGATCAGTTGGCCGCGGGTAATAACCAATTTCTCTTTTCACCCCATCTCTAATCTCGTAATCATCCAGTTGGTCTTCCCTAGTTGATAAAAATGATAAACTTGCCCAAGATTCTGCATCTTTCACAAATTCACCGTGCAATTTTAAATCTAAGCCGGCAGCGTATCCTTTCGCATTATTTTTTGCTGAATATTCAACCCTCACATTATCGATCTTATAAGGAATAAGATTGTACATGTACTTGTAATAAATCTCGGAAGTAAACTTGAATAACCTTGAAAAGGCAAAAAATTGGTAATCACTTCCAGCCACCATATGAAATGACTTTTGAGCCTTAATATTTTCATTGAGCTTCCCGGAAGGATCTCGCAATTCTTTATAAAATGGTGGTTGGGAATACCATCCTGCTGCTAAACTAAATAAAAAGTCTTTTTTCCAATCTGGTCTAATCCCCAAGTAGGCTCGAGGATCAACAGTAAATTGTTGATTAAAATCCCAATATGTTGTTCGAACTCCAACGGTGAGAAAAGTTTCCGTTGCTTCTCCAAATTTAAATTTTTCTTGGATAAAACCTCGTATTCTATGGGTATTCATTTCATTTTTAGCACTTCTTAATTCCCAAACATTAACAGATTGACCCGTATAAGGGAGAGAATATCCTGCCGAATCTATAATATCCCATTCGTGCAAATCATCATATATAATTTCTTTCTGCACGTTTATGCCCCATTTCATTTCCCTATTATCAAGTACGTTTGTACCTATATGTTGGAAGGAAACCACGTTGGCAACAAGTTCATTCCTGGCATGTTTAAGAAAACTGCCGACACCAATATTGCTCAGGCTATCCCCGAATTGATCCGAACCTACCTGCCTGTCAAGTTGATTGATAAAATATTGCCCAAGAATATCATAATTTTCGGATTCAACGGTGTTAAAAGCAGATCCAATAAACTTCAAGGATAGATTATCGTGGGGTAGATAAGTAAAAGTTAAAGCTCCAAGATAGGTGTTAAATAAATCAATTTCTTGTCCCTCGTAATAAATTTTTAGACTTAAAGCATCCTGGAAAGTTCCAAAATCAGTTGATCTTGTCTCGGGAATAAAGTTGTACTTATTCTGGGAAAAATTTCCAAGGACGGATAACTCTAATTTATCAGACAAGCTATAATTCACACAAGATTGAAAATCAATAAACGAAGGCTTGTATTCACCTTCCGTGTCTAAGCTTCCTAGTAAATATTGAGAAGTTTTATACCTTATCCCCGCAACGTATTGTAATTTATTATTTTTACTGGCATCTTCTACATGAGCAGCACCTCCCAACATGCTCATGGAAAATCCCCCACCAAATTTTACTGGTTTTTTATACCTGATATCAAGCACTGAAGATAATTTGTCCCCATACTGGGCCTCAAACCCTCCTCCTGAAAAATTCAAGGATGAAACCAAATCAGAATTCACAAAACTTAATCCTTCCTGTTGACCCGAACGAATTAAAAAAGGACGATAAACTTCTATATCATTTACGTATACCAGGTTTTCATCAAAATTTCCACCTCGCACAGAATATTGAGTACTTAATTCACTCCTTGAACTCCACCCGGGTTGTGTTAACAACAAACTTTCTATGCTGCCGGTAGTAGATGGCACAAGACTCACATCTTCTATTTCTATTCTTTTTAACGTGGTTCCTTTTTGAGTACGATCAAGTACAACCAAGGTAGAAATTTCAACTAAGTCTACTTTTAAAGTTCGATTGACTTCAACCTTATTTTTTCCTGACATATCTAATAATATGGAATCATTCTTGAAACCAACAAAGGAAAAAATAATCAAGGCTTTTTCATAAGATGCTGGTATATAAAGGGAATATTCTCCATTATCACGAGCAATAGTCCCGTAGTTTGTTCTATCAAGTACTACAGAAGCGGGTAATCCTCTTCCCTCTTCATCCATAAGTTTTCCATAGATTTCCTTTTTCTGCTGGGCACGGGTAATAATAAATGAGAAAAGAAATAAAAAAGCCAGGGCCGTTTTCATGAAACCAGAATACCTTTTATATTAAAAAAACAACAATCATGTCATTTTAAACTATAAAAAATGTTAAATAATTGTTCGTGTTCCTTATAATTATTTATTTTTAATAAAATCTCCCTCTTGAAGAGCCTTGAAAAATTCAGCCCAATTCTGTGGGTTCAATATGGGTATAGCTGGGAATTGGCCTTGTATAAAAGTTTGTTCGTACTGTTGTTGCATCACGTAGTTATAATTCAATTTGGGGTCGGGAGAATTGCTCATGATAATTTGGGTTTTAATTAAAGCAATATTTTTTCTTGCCCTTTCCAAATCGTCTTCGGCAATTTCAACCTCTTTGAATGCTTGTTTAAATTCTTCGTAAGTTTTCCAGGGTAATATTATAACCTCGCCAATGGCCACGGTATCACTAATCATTAAAACATCTGCCAAGTATTGATTATCCTGCACAGTGTCAGGTATTACAATTCCCTGGGTTTTATACCCCACGTAGGTAAAAAGTACCGTATCACCTTCTTTTACTACCAAAGAATACATACCATCCTTGTCGGTATAAGTCCCGCGGTTTTTATTTTTAATAATGATATGAACAAAAGGCAAGGTTTCTAAGTATTCATTTAACACCAATCCTGAAAGTTGCACAAGATCGTTTTGGCCATCCTTAGATTCCTGCCCGAATGCCGGGGAAAAAACCATGGCGATCCATGATAAAAAAAATATGATATATACTTTACCTAAATTTTTCATTCATTTCTTTCAATAAATGCAGCAATAATTATTCCGTGATGGATTGTACAGGAAAATAAAGCATGAAAACTATAAATTATTCCGGGTATCAATGAAATTTCCAATTATTACCTAAAATTCACTGTACAATTTTCACCTAAGAAAAAAAAAGGTTGGTTTTTCGTTACTAAAAACCCAACCTTTTAAATATTATGCTTGAGAAGAATTTCCTGTACCTCTTAGGCTGAGAATATCCCTGTCAAAAATGTACATATTGCTATCGCCAACTAATTTTAATTTATCTATAATTGTCATTACCTGGGCTTCCTCTTCTGTTTGTTCATTCACGAACCATTGCAACCAACTGTGGGTAGTGAAATCTTTCTCTTCCAAACACAATCCAACTATTTCGTTGATGGAATTGGAAATAAATTGCTCGTGATTCAATACTTGATCAAATAATTCTTGTATCCCGGAGAATTCTACTGGAGGTTTTTCAATTTCAGAAATAACTGATTTTCCGCCCCGCTC
>CAZOSQ010000034.1:0-14384 GCA_964582245.1 uncultured Bacteroidales bacterium
AAAAACTTTCGATGCAATATTCTAACCTGCTTTTTTTAGATGTCTCACTTCAATTTAACACGAATACCATGAATCATGTATGATTTATTGCCGTGGTTCAATGATGTGATAAATAATTCGGGTCTTTAAACTGGATGCAATGGGATCATGAGGGTCTAAAAGGACGAGTTCCTTGGTTTTAGCGGGATGCAATAGATTCTTAGGAACTTTTCTCATTGGCCCAGCAAGTGGTCGGCTTGTGGGAGGCCAATAAATTTCCCGGTAGCGATGCGGTTTTTGTTCGGTTGTTGTTAATTTTTATAAGGTGCTCACGAGCTCCCTTCATTCGGTTGTTTACTATTTCAAAAAGTGTTAGTTGGTTGAAATTGTGTCACTTGTTTTAATCTCGGCTTTTTATTGTCCCGGTTTAAAATCAGTCAATGACTGTTTCACAGCGCTTTCGCCGAAGCTTCAGCGGGGCAAAGCCTGGAGAAAAAAAGAAAATAGACACCCGGTTTTACTCTTCCAAAGCGGTAGCGAAAGAGAGCATGAGGGCAAAATAAATAATCCAATTTTTAACCAGGTGCCATTGAAAACAAGTATATTAAAATTCTTTCCGGGTTCACTTGGGTTTTAGTTGTTTAACTTATTCCACGAGAGGTTTGGGATAATCTATATACCCCGCAGGTCGAATATATGGAGAACACATACCTTGGTCTCCAAATTCACTTCGCACCTCTTCAGCTATTTCAAGCATTTTTTTAACCACGGTAGGATGGTCATTCCATACATTTGTTGTTTCAGTAAGATCATTTTCAAGATTATATAAAGCGCCATTAAAATTAAAAGTGGTGTCATCTTTCCAGATACTTGCATATTTCTGTTTGTTAGGAACATGCATCTTCCATTTGCCCCAGCGAATAGCCTGTAACTGGTCTTTCAAATAATAAGCAAAATAGGGATACGGGGACATTTCTTCTTGCCCTGTAATGATGGGAAAAATATTATGTCCATCCAAGGTTATTGAGGGTAACTCCGCCTTAGTAAGATGAGCTAAGGTAGGTAATATGTCCATGGTGGAAGTAATTTCCTTGCATCGACTTCCAACAGGTATTTGTCCGGGCCATTTCATGATGCAGGGAACCCGTGTCCCACCTTCCCATATTTCATTTTTAAACCCCCTGAGAGGTGAATTCTTTCCCCCGGAACCTTCTTCAGCACCATTGTCAGAAAGAAAAATAATTAGGCTGTTCTTCTCCAATTTTAATCGTTCAAGATTTTTAATAATTTCTCCCGTTGACCAATCAACTTCCATCAAACCATCACCATATAAACCATTACCTGTTTTATTTTTGAATTCTTCCTTTACGCGGAGAGGGGAGTGCATCAAGGTATGAGAAAGGAAAAGAAAAAAAGGTTTTTGCTGGTTGGATTCCATAAATTCAATTGCTTTTTGGGTATATAACCAGGTTAAGTCTACAGTATCCAAGGAGATTTCAAAAATTTTATTATTTTCCAGTAAAGCAAATGGGGGGAAGTAATTTTTTTTATCCCGGGACATCACCATATCATTGCTATAGGGCACCCCGTAAAATAAATCAAAACCCTGTTGATTGGGTAAAAAATTGGGTTGATCTCCCAATCCCCATTTTCCAATGCAAGCAGTTTCATAACCCCGGGTTTTTAGTAAATCAGCTATCGTAACTTCTTCGGGGTTTAGGCCTTTCATGGAAACGGGAAATAAAACAGGTCTCATTTGTTCGTCAAAATGCATATCTACTCGTTTAGGATAACTTCCTGTTAAAAAACTTGCCCTGGAAGGGGTGCCAATGGGTGCCGTGACATAAAAATCTGTAAAAAGCATCCCTTCTTCTGCTAACTGATCAATATGATAGGTGTGATTTGAAGTAGATCCATAACAACTTAAATCTCCATATCCAAGATCATCTACCAGGATAATGATAATATTTGGCAGCTTGTTATCCTGTAATTTTTCACTAGGTTGATTTAACACATTTGGTGAAATTGCCAAAAAGATCATGAAAATAAAAGTTTTTCCTATTCTTTTACCTATCTTTTTATTGCATTTGGGTAGAATTGAATAGGGTGTTCTAAAGATCATGAGCAGGTTTTTTAAGCATTTAAATCCCATCTGTTTAAATTTTAGTAGTTATAATTTTTTCAAAATATTTTAAAAGTCTTTCTTGGACAGCAAAAACAAAAAAGAACGAGTCTTAACTTTGGCTGGTTATAATTGATTTGGAACAAGAGACACATCTCCCTGGAATCGTAGTTAGGAATAACTCCTAATCAAGGAGACATAACATATCTTTAACCGCATTTATCCATAAACACTTTTAAATTTAAAGATATAACTTTTTTGTTTTTTTAAAATAATATTTTCATGATGGAGTGGGTAAATTTTCTTCTAATTAACTTGTATAATCAAAAGGATGAAAATTTACTTGTTTTTATTCAAGAACTTGGATATATTTGGTTTTATAATTTTAGAAGCCTTACTTTTTTAAAAGTATGGGAAAATTTTAACAATTAAAACAATGAATTTTAATTTTAATCATACAAGATTAATTTCGAATCTATTGGCTTGTTCTCCACTTCTTGTAACAACTTCTTGTAACCGGGGGGAGCAAATAACAGGAAAAGAACCGGGTTTACCCAATATCATTCTTATTACGGTGGATGATATGGGGTGGAGAGATTTAGGATGTTATGGAAGTACCTATTATGAAACTCCTGCAGTAGATAGCCTAGCAACAAGAGGTGTTAAATTTACAGATGCTTATGCATCAGCAGCCATATGTTCTCCAACAAGGGCATCATTAATGACGGGGAAATATCCGGCCCGTGTTGGAATAACAGATTGGATCAGGGCAGGATTTCAAGGGGGCGGTGATGTTAACCCGGTAGGATTTGAAGGGGATTCTGCTTTAAAAACTCCAGTCACTCCTCATCACTTACCATTGGAAGAAGTTACCTTAGCTGAAATACTTAAATCGGCGGGATATACCACGGCACATATAGGGAAATGGCATTTGGGAACTGAAAATTTCTTTCCCGATAGGCAAGGATTTGATGTAAACATCGGGGGATGCGACTACGGGGAACCTCCTTCATTTTTTGATCCATACGTGCGGTATCCTAATCAGTGGTATACTGATACACTTTATGGGTTTCCCACGATGGACAGCAGGATGGAGGGTGAATATTTAACTGACCGGGAAGCCAAGGAGGCCATTAATTTTATCAATGAGAATAAAGATAAACCCTTCTTCTTAAATTTGAGTCATTATGCCGTGCACACGCCTATTGATGCCAAACCCGAATTGATAACAAAATACAAGGAAAAGATAGATAGTTCAAATCAAAAAAGCGCTGTCTATGCTGCCATGGTGGAAAGCGTAGATCATGCATTAAGAGATATAAGGGCAATACTTGATAAACTGAATTTATCCGGGAATACCATCATTATTTTTACTTCGGACAATGGTGGATTGGTAATAGGTGATCGTTATACCCACAATTATCCCCTTCGCGACAGCAAGGGATCTCCCTATGAAGGCGGAATAAGGGTTCCATTGATTATTTACCATCCTTCATACAAGGAAGGGAAAGTTTCCAACGAACCTGTAACAACACCGGATTTGTTTCCTACTGTTTTGGATTTTGCGGGAATTGCCGTACCAGATTCATTGATCATTGATGGACTTAGTTTAGTTCCCTTGGTAAAGGACGAAGGTGCTGTTGAACGCGAGGCCATTTATTGGCATTTTCCCCACTACAGGTACAAAGGAATTTATCCTTATAGCATCGTGAGAAAAGGTGACTTTAAATTAATAAAAAAATTGGATAGGGATACCACCTTGGAATTGTACAACCTTTCAGAAGATATTTCCGAAACCACGGATTTATCCAAGAAATTGCCCGGGAAAACAAAAGAGTTGGAAAAACAACTAGATCAATGGCTAGTTGAAATTGATGCACAAATGCCTGTTAAAAATCCTGAATATACCGGTTACAACCACGAAAAATAAGAAAAACAGTACCTTGGAAAAAAGGGAGGTGCATAACCTCCTTTTTTTTAAAATAAATGAAAATACAGTTTTGATAATTATTTATATTTTTACTTGATATAGTTGTTATTTTACCGGGAAAATATTCTTTATTTCACTTGCGTTCTTAATAATCGCCATGATTAATTCTGTGCGAAAAATTAGGACTTAATTCTACCAATTTCATGTGGAAAAAATTTTTCTTTTTTATTAAACTTTCAATAATTTTTAATGTAGCCATAGCACAGGACAAACTGGAGCTGACTACTGTTGTTCACGAGGATTTTCTTTCCAAGGATATTTCGTGCTTTATGAAAGATAGTAAAGGATTCCTTTGGATAGGTTCAGGATATAGCTTGATGCGGTATGATGGATATGAATTTATTGAGTATAAACATACTAAAAGTGATACCAACAGTATTAGCAATAATATGATTAATAAAATTATTGAGGATAAGGATTCAAATTTATGGATAGCGACTAATAACGCACTGAACCTCTGCAATTGGGAAAAAAACAATTTCACATATTTTATACATGATTCCTCGGATGAAAATTCCATTAGCAATAACTGGATTAGATCCTTGTATTTGGATAAAAACGGTGATTTATGGATAGGTACACGGGAAGGATTAAATAAATTGATGAAAAATAAGCATGGAGAATTTATTTTTCAACGATATTATCCCGTTCGTCATGATTATTCTAATACCAATGAATGGTCTATTAATTCTATCTGCGAAGATTTAAATGGTAACATGTGGATTGGCACCTGGGGAGGGGGATTGCAAAAGTTTAACAGGGAAACAGGTCATTTTGAAATTTACAAACACGATCCTGCCGATCCATATAGCATTAATGGCAATATAGTTGCTAACCTGGTGGTAGCCAAGAATGGTTTTCTTTGGATGAGTGTTTTCGGTAAAGGAATAAATGTTTTTGATCCTGTCACCAAAAAATCTTATCATGCAGGTAATGATATAGATATAAAGAAACACTTTGGGGAGGAAAATATAGTTTACGACGTTTATTCCAGCAAAGAAAATTTAATTTGGGTTGGAGGGAGCCAGGGGATTTACTGCTATGATCCCGTGGGAAAAAAACTTATTCCAACCATCAATTATGAAGATCATGATATATTTAAAGATTTTGCCAGTGCCTTTTACGAGGATAATACCGGAATCATATGGATTGGATACTTGGCAGATGGCATTGAAAAATACGACCCCCATCGAGATAAGTTTTCAAAATGGTACGTAAAAGTTGCCTCTAAAGAAAATTTTAGAGATTATATTAAAGATATTATATACCAAGAAAATAACAGTACATGGTTAGCTACCTATGGAGATGGTTTGCTGGAGGTTAAATCCAATGGGGAAATAATCAAAAGATATCTCAGTTCTTCTTCGCAAGGATCCTTGTCCAATGACATGATTCAAACTTTGGCCTTGGATAACCAAGGTTACATTTGGATTGGCACAAAAAACGGGTTAAATAAATTTGACCAGGAAACAGGAAAAGTAGTTGCCAAGTTTTTCCATGATGATAAGAATAATACCGGCTTAATTCATGATGCAGTTTACGATCTTTGCCTGGATGCTACCGGGATGCTTTGGGTAGTTACACAGGAAGGTTTGAATAAAATAGATCCTTCGCGGGAGATAATTATAGAGGATCCGGTCATTCATAAAATACAGCTAAAAAAAATAACGGGAGTTTACCAAGATCGAGATGGAGAATATTGGTTTGCGGGGAAAGATGGTTTAGCCTGGTTAAAAAAGGAGAACGAGTTAATTCATTTTTATTCCGATTTTAAAAACTTAAATAGCATTAGTGATAATGAGGTCAGGTCTGTTCACCAAGACCTGCAGGGAATTATTTGGATCGGGACCCAGAATGGGCTAACCAATTTTGATAAGAAATCAGGAATTTTTAAAAGTTATTACGATAAAGACGGGTTATACGAGAATACCATTTTAATGATCACGGACGATAATAGGGGTAATCTATGGTTGAAAACTACAGGATCTCTTTCAAAGATGAATGTAAAGGATGAAACCTTTAAAAATTACCTGGGTGGAGATGGATTATCAAGGAAAACCTTTGAACTTATAAAAGATAGTTCAGGAATTTTTTTACTGCCCAGGGAGAAAGGATTTTATGCTTTTTATCCCGATTCAATCAAAGAAAATTTATTTGTACCACCCGTTTATTTCACAGAATTCAAGATATCAGGTAAAACCATTCCGGCAGGATCGAAATTGCTTGGTGGACAATCCATTTTTTTCACACCAAAAATAGAATTGGATTACCATCATAATATACTGAAATTCAAGTTTTCAGCTTTAAATTATACCCTTTCAGACAAAAATCAATATGCCTATAAAATTGAAGGATATGATACATCCTGGAATTATATAGGAACCAAGAATGAATTTACCCTGATGAACATGAAGGCAGGGAAATATAAAATAATGCTAAAAGGTTCCAACAACGATGCAGTGTGGAATGAGGAACCCAAATCTATTTCCCTGGTCATTAATCCCCCGTGGTGGTTGACTTGGTGGGCTTACCTGATCTATGCTGTTACCATACTTACTTTATTGTTAATTTATAGAAAAGTTACCATTACGGCGGAGCAAAGAAAGGCGGAGATAGAACTGGAAAGGGTTAATGCCCAGAAGACCCATGAGATTGATAAAATGAAGCTTAGTTTCTTTATCAATGTTTCACATGAATTAAAAACCCCTTTAACCCTCATACAAGGACCCGTTGAAAGAATCCTTGAGAATGAGAAAAGTCACGAGGAAAAAATTGCTTCTATTACCGATAAATTGGATGTAGTTAGGAGGAATACCAAGCGATTGTTGAATTTAATAAACCAGTTATTGGATGTAAGACGCATAGAAGTAGGAAAACTTAAGGCTGAAGTCATAGAAGGAGATATCATCAAGTTCGTGAAACGCATTTTACCTTCTTTTTCCTCTCACGCTGAATTGAATGATATTTATTTTAAAACTACACTTGACCAGGAAGAAAATTATTACTGGTTTGACCCGGATAAATTGGAAAAGATTTTATCAAATTTATTATCCAATTCTTTTAAACATACACCTAAAAAAGGAGAAATAGATTTTAGTGCCACTTATGTTAAGAAAGATTCCTTGGATCAAGTAAAATCCAGCCTTAGTGCAAATATGAAGTTAATTAGCAAAGCCAACTTGGAAAAAAGTCGGGTGGATTGCTTGAATATATGTGTTTCTGATACGGGAACTGGCATGAACGAAGGTGAACTGGATAAAATATTTGAGCGGTTTTATCAAGTGAACAATAATAGCAAGTATTCAATGGGTTCTGGAATAGGGTTATCCTTGGCAAAGGAACTGGTAGAATTATTACACGGTGAAATATATGTAAAAAGTTCAATGGGAAAAGGTGCATCATTCGTGATCCTGCTGCCGGTCGAAAAGAAGAGTTTTGATGGAGATGAAATCATGGAAGCAAAACCTTATTATGAAGAATTTGAATCTCCGCGATACATGGTCGAACATTTGGTGGATAAAGAGGAAGACGAGGGGGAGCTTGAAACTAAAAAAGATGATAAGCAAATAATACTGGTAGTGGAAGATAACAGGGAACTTCTTAATTTCATATCCGATTTGCTGGAAGAAGATTATATCGTGAAAAAAGCCAAAAATGGGAAGGAAGGGTTGGAAAAAGCTAAAAAACATATTCCTGATTTAATTATTTCAGATATCATGATGCCGGGAATGGATGGTATGGAACTCTGCCATCACTTTAAAAATGATGAATATACAAGTCACATACCCATCATTCTATTGACAGCAAAAAGTGGAAAAGATAGTATCACCGAAGCTTTTGAAGAGGGGGCTGATGAATACATTACCAAACCTTTTAGCCCGGGAATCTTGCGAGCCAGGGTTGCCAACCTGATTGAAACGAGAAAAAATCTTCGTAAAAAATTTTCTAAATCAGCCAATAGTTCTTTGCCAAAAGAAATAGAAGGTTTGACCAATAATGATGAACTTTTCTTCCAAAAGGCCTTGAAAATAGTCGAAAAACATATTTCTGATTCTAACTTTAACAGGGATGATTTTTGTAATGAAATAGGCATGAGTGCATCCCAGCTTTACCGGAAAATCAATGGAATTACAGGTTATTCAATCAACGAATTCATAAGAATTATTCGTCTAAAAAAAGCAGCAAGTGTACTTCAACAAAATAGCCAGCTAACTATTTCTGAATTGGCGTACATGGTAGGTTTTTCCAGCCCTAATTATTTTAGTAGGGCCTTCAGGGCATTTTTCGGCGTTACCCCGTCGGAATATTCCGAGAACCCCTCGAAAATTAAAAACGAGGATAATGATAGTGCAAACCTACTTCAAAAATAAGAAATACCCTTAAAATAGTTGGTTATCCCCGGTGGAAAAAAAGATCGGTTGGTTATCCTGTATTTTGTTTCAAAATTCAGCTTTTCTTGAACTTAGTAACTAATTTGTTGTTTCTCATTATTATTTAAAAACAACTTTCAAATATCGGAATTACTTTTTTTAAAATGACAAACCTTTTATGCAAGAGGATAAAAATAACACTGGTTAAGTCTTCCTAGCAAAAGGATGAGGGTGATGTATATGAAAGATATGGAAATCGTTACCAGGTTTTAGGGTTGGATTGAAAATGCTTTCCCTGGATTTATAAAGCATAACCATCACCTATCCCTGGTCTAGTTGACAATTAGCATCGAAAAGAACTCTTTTTTCCATATCTTTGTAAACTTAAAACTTTCATCGGGTCATCAATACAAAAAAGTTTGTTTCTTATTTTAATAAATTTATGAATGCTTTAAATGATTGACAAGGGATAATACATGAACATTAAAAAAAATATACACGAAGAATTAAAAAAGCGCGTGCTTTTGTTGGATGGGGCAATGGGGTCACTTATTCAAAAGTACAACCTTGGGGAAGAAGGATATAGAGGAGAGCGGTTTGAGAATCACCTGATGCCCCAGAAGGGGAATAATGACCTGCTATCTTTAACCCAACCTGCGATCATTAAAGAAATACATACCAAGTACTTGGAAGCCGGCGCTGACCTGATCGAGACCAATACTTTCAATGCAAATGCAATTTCAATGGCTGATTACGGGATGGAAAGCGTTGTCTACGAGATGAATCTTGCCTCGGCAAAACTAGCACGGGAAGTTTCTGATCAATTTACTTTAAAAACTCCCAAAAAACCAAGGTTTTCGGTTGGAGCTATCGGCCCGACTAATAAAACGGCCTCCCTTTCTCCCGATGTAAATGATCCGGGGTATCGAGCAGTATCATTTGACGATATGGTGACCATCTATAGCGAACAAGCCAGGGGACTGATTGATGGGGGAATAGAAATTCTCTTGATTGAAACGGTTTTTGACACACTTAATGCCAAGGCGGCAATCTTTGCCATTGAGGAAGTTTTAAAAGAAAAAAAAATCCGGGTTCCCTTGATGATTTCAGGCACGATCACGGATTTAAGCGGTAGAACCCTGTCGGGACAAACGGTGGAAGCCTTCCTGCATTCGGTTCTCCATGCAAATCTTTTGAGTATTGGCTTAAATTGTGCCCTTGGGGCAAAAGAACTTTATCCATACCTCGGGGAGTTGCACAAAAAAGCAGGAATACCCGTGAGCGTCCATCCTAATGCCGGGCTTCCAAACCAGTTTGGCGAATATGATGAAACGCCTCAAAGCATGGCTTATGACTTAAAAACATTCGTGGATGAGGGGTTGGTGAATATTATCGGTGGATGTTGCGGTACAACACCGGCCCATATAGAAGCATTTGCAAACATGGTAGAAGGCGTTTCACCGCGTCGAATTCCCCATGTAGAAAAAAATACCGTCGTCTGTGGCATGGAACCCTTAGTTATCAGGAAAGACAGTAATTTTATCAATATTGGGGAACGAACCAATGTCGCCGGCTCAAAAAAGTTTGCAAGATTTATCACGGAAGAAAAATATGACGAGGCCCTGGCCATTGCGAGAGATCAAGTCGAAGGAGGAGCACAAATGATTGATGTGTGCATGGACGAAGCAATGATTGATGGTGAAAAAGCCATGACAAGATTTTTGCACCTGCTGGCTTCCGAGCCCGATATTGCTAAACTACCCGTGGTAATTGATTCATCCAAGTGGAGTATCATTGAAGCTGGACTTAAATGCACACAGGGCAAATCCGTGGTTAACTCGATATCCCTTAAAGAAGGGGAAGAAAAGTTTAAAGAACAAGCCGCTAAAATTAGGGCTTATGGTGCTGCTGTTGTTATTATGGCTTTCGATGAAGAAGGTCAAGCCGATACTTTCGAACGCCGGGTGCAAGTATTAAAAAGGTCATATGATATATTGACAAGGGAATTAAATTTCCCACCGGAAGATATTATTTTTGATCCAAATATTCTTGCAATAGCAACAGGAATCGAGGAACACGATAATTACGCGGTGGATTTTATCAAAACTGTTAAGTGGATCAAGGAAAACCTCCCTTACACGAAGGTTAGCGGGGGAGTGAGTAACTTATCTTTCTCGTTTAGGGGTAATAATACCGTACGGGAAGCCATGCATTCTGCTTTTCTTTACCATGCCATAAAAGCCGGTATGGATATGGGTATTGTAAACCCCGGAATGCTGGAGGTTTATGATGAAATTCCAAAAGATCTGCTTGAATTGGTGGAAGATGTAATATTAAACCGGAATCCCGGTGCCACGGAAAGGTTGATAGAATTTGCTGAATCTGTAAAAAATTCAGGGAAAAAGGAAAAGAAAAGCGAGCAATGGAGGGAAGATCCTGTAGAAAAGAGATTGAGCTATGCACTTGTAAAAGGAATTGTTGAATACATAGACCAGGATGTTGAAGAAGCTAGGCAGAATTATCCCAGGTCCCTCAACGTGATAGAAGGCCCCCTGATGGATGGAATGAATATTGTCGGGGATCTTTTTGGAAGTGGAAAAATGTTTCTTCCCCAGGTAGTGAAAAGTGCCCGGGTAATGAAAAAAGCCGTGGCCAAGCTTCTTCCTTATATTGAGGAAGAGAATCAAGGAGGTGGTCAAAAATCAACGGCAGGAACCGTGCTACTGGCAACGGTAAAAGGTGATGTTCACGATATAGGGAAAAACATCGTGGGCGTGGTTTTGTCTTGTAACAACTACGAGGTGATAGATTTAGGTGTAATGGTACCAAAAGAAAAAATACTGGCGGCCGCCAAGGAAAACAATGTGGACATAATTGGCCTTAGCGGTTTGATAACCCCATCCTTGGAAGAAATGAGCGAGGTAGCCGCTGAAATGGAAAAACAAGGTTTTGATATTCCCTTGCTTATTGGTGGTGCCACGACTTCAAAAATCCATACAGCTGTTAAAATAGAACCTAATTACAGATCCCCCGTGATTCATGTAAAAGATGCTTCAAAAAGTGTAAATGTTGTTAATCATTTGCTGTCAAAAGACCGCAAGGATGAATATGTAAAAGGTGTCAAGGAGGAATACAGGAATTTGGTGGAGCAACATTCAAAAGTAAAACGAAATGTTGAATATATTTCTCTCAAGAAGGCACGGGAAAACAAGTTGAAAATTGATTGGGAAAAATCTCCTATTTATAAACCTAATTTCATTGGAATAAAAGTGTTTGAAAATTTCCCCATCCATGAAATCAGGGAATATATCAGTTGGGTTTATTTTTTTCTTGTTTGGCAATTAAAAGGAAAATTTCCAGCCATACTGGATGATCCGAAAATGGGTAACGAAGCTCGAAAACTATTCAAGGATGCCAATGATATGCTGGATCAATTAACAAAAGAAGAATGGCTTTCTGCCAATGGTGTCATAGGTATATTTCCGGCAAATAGTATTAACAATGATGATATTGAGGTATATGAAGATGAAAGTCGCAACAAGGTGATTGCCACCTTTAGAAACCTTCGTAACCAGGTTCAAAAAGAAAAAAACATTCCCAATTTATGTTTATCAGATTTTATTGCTCCCAAGAGTTCCGGTAAAATTGATTATATAGGTTCATTCGCGGTAACTGCCGGGGCAGGCATTGAGAAGAAAATATTTGAATTCAAACAAAACCAGGATGATTACAACGTGATTATGTTGGAAGCCTTGGCAGATCGTTTGGCAGAAGCCTTCACCGAACTGCTGCACGTGAAGGTAAGAAAAGAATTATGGGGTTACCAGCCCCATGAAAATATTCCACTGGATCAATTGATCTTGGAAAAATACCATGGAATACGTCCTGCTCATGGTTACCCAGCATGTCCCGATCACTCGGAAAAGCAAATGTTGTTTAACCTTCTAAATGCTGAACATAACACGACCATTAGCTTGACCGAAAGCTTTTCCATGTTTCCTGCTGCTTCAGTAAGCGGGTTAATGTTTGCACATCCCGAATCCAGGTACTTCTTCGTGGATAAAATTGGGAAGGACCAGGTAGAAGATTATGCTAAAAGAAAAAAAGTAACGGTAGAAACCATCGAAAAATGGCTGGCTTCAAATTTAAATTATAAATAATGGGTGAATTTAAAGTAACTTTATTGAATTTTGTGATTGATATTAAGGAAAAATGAAGATTACGGATATTTTTAAAAAAGAAGAAAGAACATTTTCATTTGAATTTTTTCCTCCCAAGGATGAAATATCCGCGGTAGATTTCGGGATCAACGTGGGTCGGTTATTGTCCTTGTCCCCTTCTTTCGTTACTGTCACTTATGGGGCAGGAGGGTCTACACAAGAACGAACTTTTGCATTGGTGGATTACCTTCAAAATACTATAGGTATAACGTGCATGGCTCATTACACATGTGTGAATGCATCCAAGGAAAAAATTATGGATGACCTGGATAAACTTCACCAGGGAGGAATCAGGAATCTCATGTTGCTCAGGGGAGACCCGCCTAAAGGAAGCCATAAATTCGAGCCTCTCCCGGGTGGTTTCCGTTATGCCAGCGAACTCATTGCTTTTGTCCGGCAACAAAACAGGTTTGCAATTGGTGCTGCCGCATACCCGGAAAAACATTTGGAAGCCGCCTCTATTGACGAGGATATCAATAACTTAAAGAGAAAAGTAGAGGCAGGAAGCGATTTTCTTGTCACACAAATGTTTTTTAATAACGAGAAATATTTTGAGTTCGTTTTAAAAGCAAAAGAAAAGGGAATTAACAAGAGGATTATCCCCGGTTTGATTCCCATCACCAACTATAAACAAGTCAAAAAATTTATTCAACTTAGCAATGCCTCCTTACCAGCTGAATTGGATGAAAAACTCGAAACATATCAAGATGATCCCGGTAAAATATACCAGGTAGGTATTGATTTTGCCATAAAACAAGCTTGCGATCTCTTGGAAGGTGGGGCGCCGGGCATCCATTTTTATACCTTGAACAAATCCAGGGCCGCTGTGGATATTTTTGAATCCATTCGTTCACGTATCAACAACTTGAACCAGTTTAAGATTAAATGGGAATAGCAGGTAGGAGAGGGCTTGCGAGCGAGCTTTTACCCTTAAAGGGTAATGGATATACAGGTAATTAATTTTAGGCTTTTTATCGATTTTAAAAAAAAATAAATAAAAAATGCCTATTTTTGCGAGTACAATTTAAAGATCCGTGGAACCAAAATATTGTCTTAATTCTCCGGGTGAAAATGTACCAATTACCTTGATTAGTAGTAGTTCAATTCTCAATGTCAAGTATGATAAGTCACCAGGTTAGAAACAAAAAAATGATTTTTTTAAAAACCTTATGCAAAGTATGATCATCTAAATTACGGTATAATATAAATTAGCACGCTTAGATTTTCAAATTCCCCCTTTGAAATATTGAAATATTAAAGAGTAAAATACTTTTTAATTAGAAATTATAACCAATTGTCGTACATAAAGATAAAAACAAGAAAAAGAATGCGAAAATTTACACTTATCCTCCTGTTGCTTATAGCGTCCTCTAATATATTTTCTCAAAATATATTCCTTTCAAACGTCGAAATTCCTGACACGATTTATAGGGATGAATATTGGAATATTATTAATCTTGAAGTAATTGCCGAAAATGGTAAAATTCCCCCTCCATGTGAGGTAACCGTATTTATATCATCAGGTAAGACGCTGGATCCTTTGAAGACATATGCTTCAGAAATCATACATGATACGATCACCGATACGATTAAAATAAGCACCAGGGTTACGCCTGGAGATATGGCAGTAGGATATTATCAACTGATCGTCACGGTCGATTTTGAAAATAAAATCCCCGAAACAAACGAACAAGACAATTATT
>CAZOSQ010000035.1:0-14353 GCA_964582245.1 uncultured Bacteroidales bacterium
TCCCTGGTCAATGCTTTTGACAACGATATTGCTTCCCGGAAATTCCAGGATGTCGGCCTGGATGGACTGAACAATGAACAGGAACGTGATTTTTTTAAAGCTTACTTGGATTCATTGGAGTCCAAGGGTCTTGATGCAGACGTTTTGGAAGAAATAGAAAACGATCCCTCCAGCGATGATTTTCATTATTTTCGCGGGAGCGATTATGATGAGATGAAATTGGGCATTTTAGAAAGGTATAAAAAATACAACGGGCTCGAAAACAATTCCCCCGTTGCAGAAGATTCTAAGGAATCTTATCCCACTACTGGTTCAGTGATTCCAAATAGTGAGGACATTGATGGAGATAATACCCTGAGTGAATCTGAACATTATTATAAGTATGTTGTTTCCTTGGATCCTGCCTCCTTCCATACAAATAAATACATTACCAATGTTATTGAGGTGCCTGAAAAAAAGAGAGATGAAAACGGTAAAAGCATTGTTACTCCTCCCGTAAAGTGGTACCAGTTTAAAATTCCTGTTAGGGATAATGAACCTGTCAATGGAATTAGTGGATTTGAATCCATCAGGTTCATGAGGATGTACTTGACCGGTTTCAAATCCCCTGTCGTTTTGCGTTTTGCTAAATTGGAACTGGTAAGAAGCGAGTGGAGAAATTATCAATTTTCTTTTAAAGAACCGGCAGAAAGAACTGTGAGTCCCCAACCTCCCGACGGGAAACTCGAGATTTCTGCCGTGAATATAGAGGAAAACTCCGAACGTACGCCTGTAAATTACGTTTTACCTCCCGGTGTAGATAGGCAAATTGATCCTACAAATCCACAGATCCAACGTTTGAACGAGCAATCCATGGTATTAAGATTAGAGGAGTTAGCTGACGGGGATGCCCGTGCTGCTTATAAAAATGTGGATCTTGATATACGTGAATATGGAAAACTTCGCATGTTTATCCATCTTGAAGCTTTACCCGAGGACCTGGATTTGGAGGATGGTGATCTTTCTGCTTTTATCAGGTTAGGATCTGATTATAAAAATAATTTTTACGAGTACGAGATCCCCTTGGTAGTCACACCATCCACTGCCGAGTGGGGGCGACTTTACAAGCAGGATAATGAAAGTGACAGGCGTGTTGTGTGGCCAAAAGAAAACGAATTAATCCTTGACCTGGAAAAATTAAGACTAGCAAAAAAACTTAGGAACAAAGCAGAGAGAGAAAATCCAAATTTTTCCCGTTCCAGTTATTTTAATTACATGGATGTGGAAAACAACGGTAAAATTACCGTGGTAGGGAATCCTAACCTGAGTAATTTACGAACCATCATTGTGGGGGTAAGAAATTCAACCCAAGGGAATTACCTGAAACCCGCGAATGATGAACAAACGAAATCCGGGGAAATTTGGTTCAATGAATTGAGATTAACAGATTTTAATAATGAAGGAGGATGGGCAGCCAATGCTAGGGTAAATGCAAAACTGGCCGATTTTGGTACTTTTAATGTAGCAGGAAGCATTAGTACTCCCGGGTTCGGAAGCATAGAACAAAAAATGAATGAGCGTGCCAAGGAAGAAATGAAGCAATATGATATTTCCAGTACTTTACAACTTGGTAAGCTTTTTCCCGAGGAAAAGGGAGTAAATGTTCCCCTGTATATGGGTGTTTCAGAAACCTTTATTACCCCCCAGTACGATCCCACTAACCCGGATATTCTTTTCAAGGAATCACTGAAAGAATTAGAAAATAACGAAGAAAAAACAGCTCTTAAAGGTGCTGCCGTAGATTATACCAGGAGAACCAGCTTGAACCTGGCAAACGTTTCAATATCTCCTCAAAAACCGGGAAAACCCAGGCCATGGAATATCTCGAATTTTTCAACCACCTATTCGCAAAACAAATCTTTTTCCCAAAATATTAATACCCAAAGTGCCCAGGAAGAAAACTACAAGCTTGGCTTCATGTATAATTGGAATGCAAAACCTGTATCTGTTTCACCTTTCAAAAAATCAAAATTCCTTTCAAAGAAATACCTTCAATTGATAAAAGATTTTAATTTCAATCTAACTCCATCCCAAGTTTCTTTGCGTACAGATTATAGTAGGTACTATAATGAAGGCCAATTCAGGAATATTTATAGTGTCATTACCAATTCTGATGCTGAATTTCGATCACCTATTTTCGTGGATAAAGAATTTTTCTGGAACAGGAATATCAATGTTCGATGGGATCTTTCAAGATCATTAAAGCTAGATTTTGCCACCAACTTGAGAGCACGAATGGAAGAACACCCCGGCTCCAGGGATGACGATTTTTATAAGGAATGGAAAGATTCCGTATTATGGAATATACAGAATATGCAAAGGTCTGTGCAACATACCTCCTACAACCATAATTTCAACCTGGGTTACAACGTACCCATAAATAAAATCCAATTACTTAACTGGGTGAGCCTTCAAACCAAGTACAATGGCCAATATTTTTGGGATTATTTACCTCCCGTGGTAGAACAAGAATTTGGGAATAATATCCGAAATACGAATTCATGGAATAACAATGCCCAACTTAACATGAATAGCCTTTACAACAAGGTAGGGTTTCTAAAAAATATTAATCAGAAATATGGCCGGGGAGGAAGGAAAACACCAACGGAAAAAGAATATAAAGATGTTACCTTTGAGAAAGAAGGGGTTTATTTAAAAGAAGGTTTAAAAAAATCTATTTACCATAGGCTTAAAACAGAAGACGTCACGATAAAGACTACCGATAATGAAGGCCAGGAAGTGAAAGGTGAACTCGAGGTAATCAATGAAAACAAGATAAGGTTTAAACCCGAACGGGATGTAAAAGGAGCAAAAATAGTGGTTACAGGTAAAGTTGAAAAGAAAGAAAACCCGCTGATAATTATAGCTGAACGTACTGTTAGAACCATGATGATGGTGCAGAATGTTACCGCATCTTATCGACTTACGGGAGGGACATCCTTGCCCGGGTACAGGTTTGGACGGTTTCAAAACGGTTTTGAAGCACCAGGTATCCCTTTCATGCTAGGCATCCAAGATGAAAAGTTTGCAGAACAATCCGTGCGAAACGACTGGTTGGTAAGAAATGAATTACAATTAAACCCATACATGATGAATCAACAGGAAAGTTTTAATGCGCGCACTGCATTGGAACCTTTCAACGGGTTGAAAATTGATCTTAGCGTGGATAGAAATTACTCAGAATCTTTCTCAGAATATTATGTTGCTCGTCCAGATGGAAGTTTTCCAACTCCTAGCGAACGCACCAAGGTGATGTCCGGGAATTTTAACATATCATTCCTTTCCATAGGAACCGCGTTTGGCCCTGTCAATGCAGATCATTCTAAGGCTTTTGATGATTTTAAATATAAAAACCGGGAAATTATTGCCAGGAGGTTGGCTGAAAATCGTGCCAATTCTGATCGTTCAGGCTATTATGATCCTTTTGGATCAGGAGATATATGGAGCTTCCAAGAATCTGGTTACGTACTGGATTCAACAGGTCAACGGGCTGACATGAGAAACGGTTTTGACGGATATAGCCTTTCTTCACAAGATGTTTTAATACCCGCTTTTCTCTCTTCATATGGTGTCGTACCTGCCGGTAAAATTAGCTTAAAAATGTTCCCCTGGACCATGTTGCCCAATTGGAGAGTTAGGTTTGATGGATTGGGCAAAATTAAAATCATAAAGAAATACATGCGATCCGTCACTTTAAACCATTCCTATAGGTCGACCTACAGCATTGGTTCTTTTATACAGAATAGCGATTATGATAATTATGTAGTCGATGAATTATCCTATGCGCGTGACATGCAAAATAATTTTGTTTCCAGGAATGAAGTGAACCAAGTTTCCATTAACGAACAGTTTTCACCATTGATTGGTATTGACATGAACTGGCAAAATAGCCTGACTACCAGGTTTGAGATCAAACGTTCACGAAACGTGATCCTTAGCATGGCCAATAACCAAGTGACCGAATCTTCATCCCGTGAAATATTGATAGGAGCAGGATACAGGTTTGAATCCGTCAAGTTTAATTTGACTGGACGAAGCGGGGAAACAAAAAATTTTGAAAGTGATGTCAATGTCCGTGCAGATTTTTCTATCAGGGAACAGGTTTCATATATTAGGAAACTGGAAGAAGATAACGAACAACCACAATCCGGGATGAAAGTTATATCAATTAAATTGACCGCCGATTACAAGTTGAGTGATAGATTCACCATTCAATTTTTCTTCGATAGAATAATGAACCACCCATACGTAGGAAGCTTCCGAACCGCCAATACCGATGTAGGGTTTAGCTTGAGGTTCGAGTTAATGTAATGACAATTAATTCAACCTGCTGAATGACGGTAAAATTCAACCGGGAGATCTTCATCCCTATGGATAAATAAGAATTAGGCAAAATTAAGATGAAACAAACTGGATGAGAATTATTCACAAAGTTAGCCTTGCCGAAGGTGACTTGGTCTTTTCACTAAACATCTTTGAGAAATCATTTTTTTTGAGAGGCATCAACTGAGCGAATCCCGAAGTTATTACCGAAGACAGCATTTAAATCATCAGAAAATCAGAGATATACAAAGCATAAACAGGTAGAAAGGGTTAGTTTTTAGGAAATTCCTCGACAACGACAGGGTTTTGTTTGCCCGTTGTTAATTAAATCTTTTATAAAGTGATCACGAGTTCTTTGTTCCATTATTTACTTGTAAGCAGACAGTGTTGCCCCCCCTATCTAGTCCAAGTCTTTTATAAGAAGAAATAAAATTTGGTTCAAGTGTTTTTCACTTGGACCTTCCCCTAAGTTGGCGCGAGCTTATAGCTCGTGTCCATTCAGCAACGAAGAAAAGGGTTTTAAATTAAAATCATAAAAGATAAAAAAAAAGGAAGCAAAAAAACATTGGATGACATAAAAAAAAGACGTCCGTATGATTTGGGTTTAGTTTCCGTTGAGCTCCTCCTTTCGTTGTCGGTTGCAACCCAAATCCTTCAAATAATTTGCGGGTTTTATCAAAAAAATCTCCTCCTGATAAAGTCCCCCAAAAATGGTGCGAGCTTGTAGCTCGTGTCGCAATTAGCTATACAAATACCTTAGCACCCGCAAGTGTTCCGCAGGACACTTGTGGGAATAACAGCAAAGTAAAATCTGGGCGGTAAAGTACCTGCAAAGTTTTTAACTTTGCTTGCAGGAAGTCAAAAAAATAAAGGAAGCCAGGTCGATGACTTGGTTTTTTATTTATAAGCCTGTTTATTTTTAAAATCCCTATCTAGTCCAAGTCTTTTATAAGAAAAAATTAAATTTGGTTCAAGTGTTTTTCACTTGGACCTTCCCCTCGGTTGTAACTTGGCTTGTAGAAGCACTTTTCAGATGATTTAAAAAACTACCTGCTCGCTGATTGATGGGACAATAGTCAATTCAAATAAAATAAATAAAAGAAAAAAGGCTGGCTGTGTTGTTTTTTTTCTTTATTAGTTCTGTTACCATAATGAAAAAGAGGATATACACCATAGTCATCTATTTAGGTATGACACTATGTTTCCTGGTTGAATTGGGTATTATACTTGCTATTATTTTTGGGTTATATCATGCAGAATTCGATTATGAAACAGCGACAAGGGAACCAGGCTGGAATAGAAGATTTATTATTTTTGGAACTTTTCTCCTCGTGCTTTTTGTACAATATGTTTCGTATAAAGTTTTAAGAAAAGTTAATGGGAACTTATGCATTTTCTACAAAAAACGTGTTAAAACTTAAATTTTTCCAATACCTTGAAAAGCTAATTTAAAAAAGGAAAACCGTTAGTCCAAGGACTTGTCAAACCATGTTTGTATAAAGGCTCATGTAAAAAACCACTAGATGTTCTTATTTTTTCTAAAAAATTTGTAACTTGTTTTCTTGTCAGGATTATTTTGATTACCATTTCCGGGTTTATTTGGGGATGATTATTTTTCACGTGAATATCCACCTTACTATTAAAAAATATACTATGAAAAAGATCAAATTTGTTCTCTTGCTTGTTGTTTTATACATGTTCACAGGATGTAAAGAAGAAAAAAAGCAAGTAGTACCCGTTGATCGAGAGGTGGATCTTGTACTATACGTAAAATCGAAACTGGGTGAAGGTGCTATTTGGCATCCCGGGGAAAAAAAACTTTACTGGGTGGATATTGAATCCGGGTACCTATATATATATGATCCCGTGAAAGAATTTAACCAGGGGTATAACCTGGGGCAGAAAGTCGGTACCGTGGTACCCGTGGAAGGAGGAGGAGTATTGGTGGCTTTAAAATCAGGTTTATTTACCTTTGATTTATCAACAGAATCGCTTGAATTTAAAGTTTTTCCCGAGGAAAAGGTAATTGGCAACAGGTTAAATGATGGGAAATGTGATCCCAGGGGGCGTTTCTGGGTTGGTTCAATGTCTTTGGATGGGGATAAGAAAACAGGAGCCTTGTATAAGGTAGAGAGTGATTTTTCTTATGAAAAAATGATCGACCAGGTTTATATCTCGAATGGAATAGCCTGGTCAATCGATGAAAGAAAAATGTATTACAATGATTCCCCCTTGAAAAAGGTGGTGACTTATGATTATAATAAAAAAAAGGGTGAAATATCGAACCCGGTGGATGCTATCCATGTTCCGGATTCATTAGGAATGCCGGATGGCTGTACCTTGGATGCTGAAGGAAAACTTTGGATAGCCATGCATGGAGGGGCTTGTGTCACCAGGTGGGATACAGAAACAGGAGAATTGCTGGATAAAATTGATATCCCGGCACTAAATGTAACTTCGTGTGCTTTTGGAGATAAAAATTTAGAAACCTTATATATTACCACTTCATCCATGGGGTTAACACATCAACAACGGGTGGATTATCCATTGAGTGGTGGAGTTTTTGCCGTGAAACCCGGTGTAAGAGGTGTTGAATCCTACCTCTTCAAGAAAAAGTAAATTAAATTCGAATTATAATTACCGGGATCATGTTAATTTACCTGCCGGATCCTTTCCCGGAACTACAGGAGGTATGAATAATCCTAATAAAAAGCATTATTCGTATAATTCTTTTCCTAGTTATTCCCTTTCAATGAAAGAATTCTTTTATTTTTGCCTTTTAAAAAAAGATGAGTAGTATTATATATAATATTGTCATTAAATTTTATCACTTGGCCATTAAATGGGCTTCTCCTTTTAATGAAAAGGCACGGTTATGGGTAAACGGTCGAAGAAATTGGGTAGAAGATTTAAAAAAGTCTATTGACAAGTCCAATAATATTGTTTGGTTTCATGTATCTTCCCTGGGGGAGTTTGAGCAAGGACGGCCGGTGATCGAAAAAATTAAGCAGGAGCATCCCTCATATAAAATACTGGTTACATTTTTTTCTCCCTCGGGTTACGAGATCCGTAAAAATTATAAGGGAGCAGATTTCATTTTTTATTTACCCCCCGATTCAAAAAAAAATGCTAAGATCTTTCTTGATATCGTCCGGCCGATTAAAATTTTTTTCGTGAAATATGAATTTTGGTATCATTATTTAAATGAATCAAATAAAAAGGAAATTTCCACTTATTTAATTTCTGCTATTTTTAGGGAGAATCAACTTTTTTTTAAACCATACGGGAAATGGTATAAGAAGATGCTAGGTTCTTTCACTTATATTTTTGTTCAAGATATAAAATCCCAAGAACTCCTAGAAATCCATGGAATAAAAAATGTTAAAATTGCAGGTGATACTCGTTTTGACCGGGTAAAAGAGATTAGCTCATCCATTAGGGATCTCCCGGTGGTGAAAGAATTTGCAGAGGGTTGCCAGGTGATCATAGCTGGCAGTACATGGGAACCCGACGAAAAATTGATTATCCCCTACATATTAAACTCGGGAGAAAAAATTAAATGCATTATCGCACCCCACGAGATTCATGAAAGTCATGTAAAACAAATATTACAAGCATGCAATGAACAAGCTGTGCGTTATTCTGAAATCAATGAACAAACTACCTTCCGGCACAAGAAAGTCCTTGTTATTGATAATATTGGAATGTTGTCCTCGTTATACCCATATGGTCAAGTAGCTTTTATTGGGGGAGGTTTTGGTAAAGGAATCCATAACATTTTGGAACCTGCTACATTTGGATTGCCTGTTGTATTTGGCCCGGCATACCATAAATTCAAAGAGGCTTTTGATTTGGTTGAACAACAAGGAGCATTTCCTATTTCCAATAGGGATGAATTGAAGAAAGTGTTAGATAGTTTATTGACAACTGGTATGAAAGGACATGCTTCAAAAATATGTCGACAATATATAGAATCAAATATTGGAGCAACATCCATTATCATGGACGAGAGTTTTTCATAATTTTTCATATTATTTAAAGACAGCAAAAAATTTCTATTTGGGTATTTTTTTATTCGCCTGGTAAAGAGAATAAACCCCTTAATGTTCTATTTCTCAATTGTTAATAATATTAAGTTGAACATTAGTATGTTACGAACAAAGGTTAATAAAAATATAAAAATGTTAATAACTACAACCAAACAATTTTGGCCTGGAGCAGTTTCTATTCCTAAATTGCGAATGTTAAATTTAAACAAGTTTCCTCCAATATATTTATAGAATAACAAGAAATAAATCAATACATTATGGGCGCTGATGAGATGACTGCAAGAAACCAGGCAAGGGAACAAATTGAAAAAGTTTTGCATTTTGAACTGGATCAAAAAGAAATTCCCGCTAAAGAAGTCATAAAAAATATAGTAAAAGAAGAAGCAAAGGTGGAAAAAGTAGAAAAAGAAACAAAACTGGAAGAAAAACAAACCTATAAGTATGAGGATGCTATAAAAGCTTCCCGTAATTATTTTAAAGGTGACGAACTGGCGGCTACCGTTTGGATAAATAAGTATGCCTTGAAAGATTCGTATGGTAATTTATACGAGTTAACCCCCGATGACATGCATCGTCGTATAGCCGGAGAAATTGCCCGTGTTGAAAAGAAATATCCCAATCCATATTCGGAAGAAGAAATTTACGAGGTTTTAAAGGATTTTAAATACATTGTGCCACAGGGAAGTCCCATGACCGGCATTGGCAATCATTTCCAGGTTGCTTCTTTATCCAATTGTTTTGTAATCGGGCATAGGAATCCAGCGGACTCTTATGGTGGCGTGATACGCATAGATGAAGAACAAGTACAACTTATGAAGAGAAGGGGAGGAGTGGGCCATGATCTTTCCCATATCAGGCCCAAGGGAAGTCCTGTATTGAATAGTGCCCTTACCTCGACAGGCGTAGTTCCATTCATGGAGCGGTATTCTAATTCAACTCGCGAAGTTGCCCAGGATGGACGAAGAGGAGCCCTGATGTTAAGCTTATCAATAAAACATCCTGACGCAGAATCGTTTATTGATGCCAAGCTAGAGAAAGGAAAAGTTACCGGGGCCAACGTATCTGTTAAAATTGATGATGAGTTTATGAGGGCCGTGGTTTCTAATCGCCCTTACATGCAACAATTCCCGGTTAAATCAGATAAACCGGTTTTTCAAAAGAAAATTAACGCCGTGGAATTGTGGAAAAAAATTATTCACAATGCTTGGAAATCTGCTGAACCAGGAATCCTATTTTGGGATACAATATCAAAAGAATCCGTTCCGGACTGTTACAAGGACAAGGGATACGAAACAGTATCAACAAATCCTTGTGGTGAGATCCCATTATGTCCTTACGATAGTTGCAGGTTATTGGCAATTAATCTTTATGGATACGTGGAAAATCCTTTCACCAAGGAAGCAAAATTTAATTTTGACCTGTTCAAAAAGCACGTGCATATCGCACAGAGAATGATGGATGATATTATTGATCTTGAGTTGGAAAAAATTGATGGTATCCTTGAAAAAATCACCAAGGATCCTGAGGATCCTGAAATTAAAGGCGTAGAACAAAAATTATGGGAAAAAATCAGGCATAAAGCCGAGGAAGGGAGACGTACCGGAATAGGAATTACCGCTGAAGGAGATATGCTTGCAGGGTTAGGTTTACAATATGGAAGTGAAAATGCCATTGATTTTTCCGTGGAAGTACATAAAATACTTGCCTTGGAAGCTTATAAATCTTCCACATATCTGGCCAAGGAGAGGGGAGCGTTTGCTATTTATGACAGCACCAGGGAAAAAGATAACCCTTTTATTCAACGCTTAAGAAAAGAAGATGAAGAATGGTACCAAGAGATGGTTAAATATGGTCGTAGGAATATTGCATTATTAACCATAGCACCAACAGGGACAACAAGTTTGATGACACAAACAACCTCCGGGATTGAACCAGTATTTTTACCGGTCTATAAAAGAAGGAGAAAAGTAAATCCAAATGATTCAAGTACCAATGTTTCGTTTATTGATGAAGTGGGTGATGCTTGGGAAGAGTATAACGTATTTCACCACAAGTTTTTAACATACCTTGAAATGAATGGTCACAGTCCCGAAGAAGTTAAAAATTATGATGATGTGCAGGTGCAAGAATTGGTAAAAAAATCTCCCTATTATAAAGCTACTTCAAATGATGTGGATTGGTTGAGCAAAGTGAAAATGCAAGGGCGGATACAAAAATGGGTGGATCATTCCATTAGTGTCACCATTAATTTACCCAATGATGTAAAAGAAGAACTTGTTGGGGATCTTTACGTGGAGGGTTGGAAAAGTGGCTGCAAGGGTATAACTGTCTATCGTGATGGCTCCCGATCGGGTGTTTTAATTAGCAATAATGAGAAGAAAACCCAACAACCTACAAGTTTTAAAAGACCCAAGGTGTTGAATGCTGAAATTATAAGGTTTAACAATAATGATGAAAAATGGATTGCATTTGTTGGAATAAAAGATAATCAACCTTATGAAATATTCACGGGTCTCGCCGACGAAGAATTTTTACCAATACCTCAAACCATCAAGAAAGGTAAAATTATAAAAGTTAAGGAAGAAGGAAAATCAAGGTATGATTTTCAATACACCGATAAGTTTGGCTATAAAAATACGCTTGGGGGTATATCTCATATGTTTAACAAGGAGTATTGGAACTATGCAAAACTTATTTCCAGTGTTCTTCGGCATCGTATGCCTATACCGGATGTGGTTAACTTGGTATCTTCATTACACCTTGATAGCGACACCATTAACAATTGGAAAAATGGTGTTGAACGAGCATTAAAGAAATACATACCCGATGGGACTAAGGTCAAAGCGGGAATAAAATGCAGCGAGTGTGAATCAGAAAGCCTTATTTATCAAGAAGGCTGTTTACTTTGTACCAGTTGTGGTTCATCAAAATGCGGATAATTTCAGGTATTCTTAGTATTTTAGGTAAAAAAGGGCAATCATTTAATGGTTGTCCTTTTTTTTAGACATAAAAATATACTAAATCTATACAAAGGAAGATTTTTTTTGAGGGTTAAGAAACCACTGTTTTATTTGAAAATAAGTATAACTAAAGTTAAATTTAATTAAAGTCATTTTAAATTATATTGAATGTGTAAAATGGGTTCATTAATTCATTAACTTACTACTTATTAATTTTATCTTTCAGACTCGAGAAAAAATATTTTTTAAATAGTTATGGATTATAAGAAGGAAAATGATGAACAGGTTAAAATTCAGCTAAAGCAAAGCGAAGAAAAATTTCGCACTCTATTCAATAGTGCTTCTGACGCTATATTTATCCATGATCTGGAGGGGAAATTTATGGAAGTTAATGACGTGGCTTGTAAACGACTGGGATACAGTAGAGAAGAATTTTTACAGATGACACCCTTGGATATTGATTTACCTGTTTATGCCAAGAATGTGAAAGAAAATCTGTCAAAATTAATAGAACAGGGCTATCATGTCATTGAGACCGTGCATGTAGCAAAGGATAAGAGGTTGATCCCTTCTGAAATAAACGCCAAAATCTTTAATTATGAAGGAAAAAGAGCAGTTTTAAGCATAGCACGGGATATATCCCTTCGAAAGGATATTCAACAAACCATCAATGAAAGTGAGGGCAGGTACAGATCTCTTTTCCAGGATAGTTATTCCGTTATGTTATTAATAGAACCTATTACCGGGAATATTATTGATGCAAATAAGGCGGCCTTGGATTATTATGGATATTCTTACCAGGAACTGGTTTTGAAAAATATAAATGAAATCAATATATTGGCAACATCCGAGATTAAAAATAAGATGCTCGATGTGGTAAACGATAAAGAAAAGCATTTTTACTTTCAACATAAATTGGCAAGTGGGGAAATACGCGATGTGGAAGTATACAGTGGTAAAATTACAATGAGCCAAAAAGTTTTTATATATTCTCTTGTACATGACATCACGGATAGGAAAAAAGCAGAAAAATCTTTAATAGAAAAGGAAGCCAAACTACGGAAAATCTTTAATGGAAGTAGCAATGCCATATTTATTACAAACCAGGAAGGTTGTATTTTAGAAGTAAATGATACGGCTTTTGAATTAACAGGGTTGAATTTTCCCGGGTTACAAGGAAAAAGCATACACTCTATTATTTCCCTTGGAAATGATAACGTGGGCGAAAAAAATCTAAGGATAGAAGGATTTTTAAAGGCTGAAAAATTCTTTTTTGGAACTACCATTCGTCATAATAGCGGGAAATCCATTCCAATTGAAGTCAAAACTTCTATTATTGAAAATAATGGTAAACTTTTGTATATTTTTTTCGTAAATGATATTTCGGAAAGGCAACAGATGCAAGCAAAAATTTTAAGAACTATACTTGAGACAGAGGAAAGAGAAAGAAAAAGATTTGCAAGAGACTTACATGATGGGATAAATTCAGTTTTATCAACCATAAATTTATACCTGGATCTATTGAAATTAGATGATATTTCAAGACAGGAAAGAATCAGTATGATAAATGAATCTATAGATTTAATAAAAGATGCCATAAATGGGGCCAGGGAAATTGCCAATAATCTCCAGCCTTCTCATATTGATAGGTTTGGATTTATTTCTGCCTTAAAATCTTTTTGTGAAAAAATCAATAGTACAGGGACTTTGAACATTAATCTTGTTATTAAAAATGATCATCTTCAATTTAATAAAAACGTGGAAGTGACATTGTATAGGATTGTACAAGAAATGATGAATAATACAATAAAACACTCTTCTGCAAAAAATGTTAAAATAGATTTGGGTAATGATGGTAAGAATGTATTTCTTATTTATCAAGATGATGGTGTGGGATTTAATTTAGAGCAAGTTGTGGAGGGTGAAGAAAGAGGGGCTGGAATTACCAATATGATGAGCCGGGTGAAATCTTTAAACGGGACATTTGAAATTCATTCCAAAAAAGGGCAAGGGATGGCTGCAAAAATAACTTTTGATATTTATTAAATTATTTTATAACTTTTGATTTTTTAGCCTAACAAGAAGGAAATTATAGGAGGAACATTATGTTATATTTTTGTTAGATTGAAAAAGTAAATAATTGAATTTATCTTTTTGTTGGCGCGAAAAGAATATAGCTTCATGTTTGGCAAATAAAAATTCAGTAATACCAGAGAATAAATAAAAAATCATTATGGAGGATTTAAAAAAACTTGTTATTGTTGATGATCATGAAATTTTCAGGAAAGGATTAAAATTACAGTTAAAAAGAATAGATTTTATAAAAGTTATTGGTGAAGCATCCTCGGGCACTGAATTCCTAGAAAGATTAGATGAGTGGCAACCCGATATCGTGTTCATGGATATTAATATGCCTGGTCTGGACGGGATAAATACGACTAAAAAGGCCCTGGAAAAGTATCCCAAAATGAAGATTATAGCATTAACCACTTTCCAAGAAAAAGAATTTTTCGACAACATGATACACGTAGGTGCTGAAGGCTACCTATTGAAAAATACCAATCTCAGGGAATTAAAGATTGCACTGCAAAGGATAATGAACGGGGATAATTATTTTTCGCATGAACTTTTGATGCAAATGACCAAATCCTTGGTACAAAATAAAAATGAAGATAAAAGAAAAAATGATATACCCTCTTTTTCTGCCAGGGAAATAGAAGTCTTGAATCTTATCTGCAAGGGATATTCCAATGAAGAAATTGGTAACCTATTATGTATAAGTAACAGGACCGTGGAGCATCATAAATATAGATTAATAGAAAAAACCGGAACCAGTAATACAGTGAATTTAGTTATCTATTCTTTTAAAAATAAATTGGTTGAAAAAGATTAATCTTGCAAATCACAGATTTCATTTCATACCATCTTCTAATCGGTAAATAAAAGTACACAGTTTTTGGCAATTAGGAATACATAGTTTTT
>CAZOSQ010000036.1:0-14238 GCA_964582245.1 uncultured Bacteroidales bacterium
AATAAATTTTTTATCTTTTGTTGGTACTTGGTTGGGATCACCATCCCATTCCAAAAATCTTTTATCGAAAAAATTTGCTTTATGGATAAAAGGAGTTTTAAATTTTAGCCCGGGGGTTGTAATGGCATTCCCCACTGGTTTTCCAAATTGTGTGATAACTACTTGTTCAGTTTCATTTACAATGTAAACCCCTTGAAAGAGTAAAATAAAAATTATTATTCCTACAATTAATGTTACCGTTTGTTTTACATTCATTATTAATATTTTTAATCGTTAATTACCTTTTTGTCATTCAATTGCAATTGAAGTAGTGGTAAAATATTATTACCTTCTTGATCTGTAATAATTTTATTACCGAGTTTAGGGATGACATTTCCCATAGTTTCCAGGTAAATCCTTCGTTTGGTTACTTCCTGGGCCTTTATATATTCTACGTATAAGTCATTGAAACGAGCAACTTCACCTTTGGCATTATTTACCCTTGCTGTTGCATATCCTTCTGCCTTTTGTATGGTTTCCATGGCTTGTCCCCTGGCTTTTGGAATTACTTTATTATATTCCGACTTTGCCTGGTTAATTAATGTTTCTTTTTCTTGTTGTGCTTGGTTAACAGCATTAAAAGCTGCTTTAACCGGGCCAGGAGGGTTAACGTCCTGCAAAACTACCTGGTCTATTTTTATACCGAGGGAGTATTCATCACATAATTTTTGAATCAATACTTCTAATTTATCAGCAACTTCTGCCCTACCTACTGTTAATACCTCGTTAACAGTTCGATCCCCTACAATTTGGCGGGTAGCAGCTTCGGAAATATCCCTCAAGGAGGTTTCAGGATTTCTTACCTTGAAAAGAAAATTATAGGAATCACTTATTCGATATTGAACGACCCATTCCACATCAGCAAGGTTCAAATCCCCCGTCAACATCAAAGATTCATCTTTAAATCCTTCCTGGCTATATTCGGTTCTTATACCAGCACGGGTAGTGCGAAAGCCAAATTCTAATTTTTGCTGTCTCTCTACTGGAACTTTATTAACTTTTTCAATGAATGGAATCTTCATATTTAGACCCGGGTCAACTTTCCGGGTGAATTTTCCAAACCGGGTTATAATTCCAACTTCTTCTGTTGCAACCTGGAAAAAACTACTAATTGCAAGAATTACTATAATCCCGACCGTAATTAAAATTTTAGAATTATTTAAGATTTTTTTTACCTGTGGCGGAATATGAATACTTTCACTTCTGTTTTCAACCATTTAATTTATTTTTATTCGTGTTAAATTTAATTTTTCATTCGCAAAGATAGGTAAAACGATAAAGAATGCAACATTATTATTAATTGTTTATTAACCAAATAACTTATAAATAAACTTGTTTATCTTGCCAAGATTTTAAAAAAAATACCCCGATTAATATCCATTGCCGCCAGGTTAAAACCTATAACAAGTAAAATAACAATATAATATATTTATTACATCATAGAACCACGGCCATAAATCATCAATGATTTATGGTATTGGTGTCAAAATAAGTAAGACATCTAAAAAAAAGCAGGTTAGAATATTGCATCGAAAGTTTTTATCAGCCACGAATGCACGAATTATAAGTATTAATATTCGTGGCTATCTTTTGGGATTAACACGAATAGGTTTCCCGCTTACGGGAAGAGATCCCGAAAACCATCAAGTGTTTACTAATGTTTATCTTAATTGTACCGTAATTCCAACAGGAACGTTCTTAGCTGACGGCTATGGATCAATATCCGGGGTACCTATTTATTTTTAAAATAGTTATCCTTTATATCCCTGTAAGTGAATATTTTTCACTGCCCTTCCCGAAGGATCGTTCTGGTTTTTAAAACTTTCATCCCAGGCTAATGCTTCAGCAGTACTACAGGCTACGGAGGGTATAGAAGGTACGCATGCAGCAGCGGAATCAGATGGAAAATGTTCGGCAAAAATTGAACGATAATAATATTCTTCTTTTGATTTTGGTGGGTTAACGGAAAACCTGTACTGAGCGTTTGCCAATTGTTCATTGGAAACTTCCTTGGAAACAAGTTCTTTTAGAGAATCTATCCAACTATAGCCTACTCCATCTGAAAATTGTTCTTTTTGTCTCCATACGATGCTATCAGGTAAATAATTTTCAAAAGCTTTCCGGATAATCCATTTTTCTATTTTCCCATCCTTGGCCATTTTTGCTTCAGGATTCAACCTCATTGCTACGTCAATAAACTCTTTATCCAGGAAAGGTACACGACCTTCCACACCCCATGCCGCAAGAGATTTATTGGCCCTCAAGCAATCATACATATGCAATTTCCCTAATTTCCGTATTGTTTCCTCGTGAAATTCTTTGGCATTGGGAGCTTTATGAAAATAAAGATATCCACCAAATATTTCATCAGCCCCTTCACCAGAAAGCACCATTTTTATCCCCATAGATTTAATTACCCTGGACATTAAATACATCGGCGTTGATGCACGTACCGTGGTAACATCGTATGTTTCCAGGTGATAAATTACATCCTTGATAGCATCTAAACCTTCTTGTACGGTAAAATAAATTTCATGGTGAATCGTGCCAATATGTTCAGCCACTTTTCGTGCAGCTACCAGGTCAGGAGAACCTTCAAGTCCAACGGCAAAAGAATGAAGGTTTGGCCACCATGCCTCAACTGTATCCCCATCTTCTACCCTTTTAGAGGCATATTTTTTGGCAACGGCAGATACGACAGAAGAATCCAGCCCACCGGATAATAAAACTCCATAGGGCACATAAGACATGAGTTGACGGTGAACAGCGGCCTCAAATGCATCCCTGAGTTCATCAATATCAGCTGAATTATCTTTTACATTATCATATTCCATCCAATCACGAACGTACCATTTTTTCATTTCACCTTCCTTGCTCCAAAGATAATGGCCTGGTAGAAATTCCCGGATTTTATTGCAAACCCCTTCCAAAGCCTTTAATTCAGAAGAAACATAAAAATTGCCCCATTTATCCCAACCCATGTAAAGGGGAATTATTCCTATATGGTCTCGAGCTATTAAATACTGATTTTTTTCCTTATCATACAGCGCAAAAGCAAAAATACCACTTAAATCTTCCAGGAAGTTTATTCCTTTTTTTGAATAAAGTGCTAATATAACCTCACAATCAGATTTTGTTAGGAAGTCGTATCCTTTTATTTGTTCGCGTATAGATTGATGGTTATATATTTCACCATTAACAGCCAACACAAGTTTTCCATCTTTGCTGTATAAGGGTTGTTTTCCTGATGCCGGATCCACGATTGATAAACGCTCATGGGCTAATATTGCTTGACTTTCACAATGAATGCCAGACCAATCTGGTCCGCGATGCCTTACTTTTTTCGACATCTCTAAAACCTGGGCACGTAATTCCTGGTGGTCAGTTTTCAAATCAAAAACACCGACTATTCCACACATATTGATAAAAATTTATTATTAATACCATTTTATATTTTTCAATTTCTTGATAAATCATAATAATTTTTACATTAAATCTTATGATTAATTATGTAAAAATAGCAAAATAAATTCATATTATAATTATTTGGGTTAAAATTATTATTATTTTTAAATAAAATAGAACCAACTTTTTGATTTTTTTGATCCATTGGGCAAATTCATCAAAAAAAAGCACTTTATTTCACGAAAATGAGTTTTTTTTGATTGTTACAATTGCCAGGGTATAATTTTCATTGATAATTTGCAGCAAAAATGTACACCATCCGTTTCAATTAGAAGTAGTTTTTCCATTGATATCCCGGGGTGATTTGTCAGTAGTTTCGTGTCAATATTTAATATTACTTTTAAGATTTCCAGTGATGTATGCACTAGTGACGCGTCACATGTATTAAAGCGCATCGGATTCACCTTGAACCCAGCGTAGTGGCTGAAACGTCAGGACGCTTTATCATTGACATGACACTAGGAAAGGTAGATTAATAATTTTCAAGATAACATTATAATGATTAGATTTGAAAAAAAAGCTTTATGAATCAACCATTGGCAGAGAGAATACGTCCAAAAAACTTGGATGAATACGTGGGGCAAGAACATTTGGTGGGAAAAAATGCAATACTCCGAAAAAGTATTGAATCGGGCAATATTTCTTCATTTATCCTTTGGGGGCCTCCCGGTGTTGGTAAAACTACCCTTGCCAAAATTATTGCAACGCAATTACAAAGACCATTTTACTTGTTAAGTGCGATTAATGCCGGTGTAAAGGATGTTAGGGAAACAATCGATAAAGCTAAAAAACAACAATTTTTTAATAGTCCCAATCCCATTCTTTTCCTGGATGAAATACACCGGTTTAGTAAATCCCAGCAAGATTCATTACTAGGTGCTGTTGAGCAAGGTATCGTCACTTTGATTGGAGCAACAACAGAAAATCCTTCTTTTGAAGTCATTTCCCCCCTACTCTCTCGCTGTCAAGTTTATGTTTTGAAACACTTATCCCGGGATGATCTTTTGAAACTAATGAACAGGGTAATTAAAGAAGATCATATTTTGAAGCAGAAAAAAATAGAAGTCAAGGAAGTTGAAGCAATTCTGCGCATAAGTGGTGGTGATGCAAGAAAATTACTTAACATCCTAGAAATTGTTGTGCATTCTGAAGATCCTGGTGAAGTCATTATTACCAATGAGAAAGTAATTGAAAAAGTACAGCAAAATATTGCCCTATATGATAAAAAAGGTGAGCAACATTATGATATTATATCAGCATTTATCAAATCCATTCGAGGTAGTGATCCCAATGGTTCTGTTTATTGGCTTGCCAGGATGATTGAAGGAGGTGAAGATCCTAAATTTATAGCCCGAAGATTATTAATTTTAGCTGCCGAAGATATTGGCCTGGCCAACCCCAATGCACTATTACTTGCCCAAAGCTGTTTTAATGCAATTAATGTTATCGGGATGCCCGAGGGAAGAATCATTCTTTCTCAAGCCACTATTTATTTAGCCACTTCTCCTAAAAGTAATTCAGCTTATACAGCTATAAATGATGCTCAATCCTTGGTTAAAGAAACAGGTGATTTACCTGTTCCATTGCATATACGAAATGCTCCCACGAGTTTAATGAAAGAACTTGGGTACTCAAAAGATTACAAATATGCACATTCACATGAAGGGAACTTCGCAGATCAAGAATTTTTACCCAACGATATTTCCGGGACAAAACTATATACTCCCCAGATTAATAAAAAGGAAAATGAATTGAAAACCTGGTTAAAACAAAAGTGGAAAAATAAATATAACTATTGATATCAAAATGAGAGTATTTTGAACCGGTTTTAAATAATATGGTTTGAAGCGAGATCATCATCATGTACTGATATATTTTTATATCTTTGTGAGTCTCTCATTAAGAGTAAATCAAAAAAATTAAATAATGAATGCAATATCCTCCATACCCAATATAAAACATTATGATACAAGTAAATTTTTACTTATCGCGGGGCCTTGTGTTATAGAAGGCGAAGAAATCACGATGAAAATAGCCCAGCGGATAAAAAGGGTTACGGACAAACTTGATATACCATTTGTTTTTAAATCATCCTATAAAAAAGCCAATAGGTCAAGGATGGATTCATTTACCGGGATAGGTAGTTTGGAAGGATTACGAATATTGGAAAAAATAGCTAAATCTTTATACGTGCCTGTTATCACAGATGTGCATACTCCCGAGGAAGCAAAACAAGCCGCTAGGTTTGTTGAGATATTACAAATCCCGGCTTTCTTATGTCGTCAAACAGATTTACTTGTTGCCTCAGGGGAAACAGGAAAACATGTAAATATAAAGAAAGGCCAATTTTTATCCCCGGGATCAATGAAATATGCTGCTGACAAAGTGGTAGCCACGGGAAATAAGAACATCCTGTTAACCGAACGAGGGACAACTTTTGGTTACCAGGATTTGGTTGTTGATTACAGGGGTATAATAGAAATGAAGAAAACAGGTTTCCCGGTGATCCTTGATGTCACTCATTCACTGCAGCAGCCCAATCAAGAGGCGGGTGTAACAGGCGGACGCCCGGATTTAATCGAAACCATTGCAAAAGCAGGTATTGCAGTGGGCATTGATGGTATTTTCATCGAAACACACCCAGATCCCGGGAATGCAAAATCAGATGGAGCTAACATGCTTCAACTCGATTTATTGGAAGATTTAATGAAGAAGATGGTATTATTAAAAGATACCGTGAATAAACTAAATGAGATGTAAAGTATTTTTTTAAGCTATATGCATGGGATCGGTTTAATCCGGTTAATGATGAATTAAAGATAACATCGCCATTAATTAATCTCATCAATTTTAGCTGCCAAGATAAAATCGTTTTCGGATAGTCCACCAATTGCGTGGGTCCACAATTCAATCAAACATTTACTATAGGACACGTGTAAATCAGGATGATGACCTTCTGATTCCGATATATTCGCAACCTTGTTGACGAAATCCATGGTATGTTTAAAATTGACAAATTTAAACTCTTTGACCAATTTTTTATAATCCACTACATTCCAGCCCTCTTTTAGTTCTTTTTTAATTTGATTTATTTCACCTGGCTTTAACGGTGGTATTCCTCCCTCGCAGGGAACACATTTTTTATTTTTCAACTGCATAATCTAATTTTTCTTTTTAATAACAAGATAAAGCGGGTAATGTTTGCTAAAATTATCTTAATCTTCTTTCCAATATATAAGCTAATTCTGATTCATTTAATTCCACGGGGTTGTTTTTAATACTTGTTCCTTTAACAATTTTAGAGATATCATTTCTTGTTATTCCATATTTATCAAGCAGGGGTAATTCCATATCCTTGGTCCATTTTTCGATTGTAGCAAGGAAAAAATCCAAGTAATAATCTTGGTTCTTATCATTGGTTCCACTCATCATTTTTCCAATCTCCGAGTATTTATGAAGAAAAATATTTTCTCCACCTTTCTTTTTTAATTTGTTTATATTCAACTCATTAGCAGGATGAAGCAAGGTGCCACAAACCACTCCATGAGGTATTTTAAAGTAACCTCCTAATTGCGAAGCAAGCCCGTGAATAGCGCCAAGACCGGCATTCGCCAAGGTAATGCCGGAAATCATTGCGGCATAGGATACTTCAGAACGAGCATTAATATCATTACCATTTTTCACTACCAGGGGGAGGGACTTGGTAATTAATTTTAAAGCTTTTTTTGCCAAGGAATCTGTTAATACAGAACCATTATTAGAGACATATGATTCCAATAATTGAGAAAAGGCATCCATCCCGCAAGCGGCAGTTAAACCGGGTGGAAGAGATAAGGTTAAACCTGGATCAACCAAGGCAATATTTGGAATAAAATTATCATGGCGCAGCGATTTTTTAAAGCCATTCTCTCCTATTTTACTTATTACAGCGTTTTTTGTTGTTTCACTTCCTGTGCCAGCACTCGAGGGTACCGCAATAAAAGGAATTTTTTCACCATCATGTTGCTTGGTTCCTATCCCCTCGAGATAGTTCAAAACAGAATCTTTTTTAGTTAACATGGCAGATATAGCTTTACCGGCATCTAAAACACTTCCCCCGCCAATGGAAATCACAAGCCCAATATCTTCGTTATTGAAATTGTGGCATATTTCATCAATAATACCAGGTGAAGGTTCACCGGATATTGTTGCATGGTTCATATTAACATGAAGTTCTTTACAAGTACTTACTAAATCATTCCATTTTAATGATTCTCGAAAAGATGAAGTCCCCGTTATAAACAGTATATTTTTCGTTTGAAATTCTTCTATTAATGCTTTTAACCTAGTAAAAGATCCATTTCCAAAAATAATACGAGGTGTACTAGAAAAAGAAAAATTCATTTGCTATGTTTTAATGATTATTTCTGATTGTAAATTGTAAACTGGTTATTTTTATACTTCTAAAGCCACTATTTTGTACTTTAACCCGTTTCTAGGCCCTGCCATCCAATCAGCAACTGTTTCTCGCCATTTGAGGTAATGAGGGGTTAATTTATGAGCTGCCGCCTCCCCTTCTGAATTATAAGCTTCATAAAGAATAAATTTTGCTGGATTTTCATCATCCTGCAATATATCAAATCGAATATTTCCAGGTTCTTTTATGGATTCTTGATGGTTCTCTATCGTAGCCTTAATAAAATTTTCTATGTACTTTTCTTTTACTAGCACATGAACTAAAGTTACTGTCATATTCATTTATTTTAAGTTAACACTTACCCTCAAATTTACCTTTTTTAAATCATTTATCAAATACAAATTATTTAACAAAATGATCCAAAACTGGTAAAAAATAAACTTTTCATGAAAAGCTGTATCATTTCTATATGATTAACATATTGAATAAACATTATGTTAACTATTTATTTTATTCTTTTACCAGATTTATTTAAAGAATAAATTGATTTGTGTCTTAAATCATTATGAATTATACTATAAAATCAAACTATTCTTATTATTTTTATGGAAATAGAAATAACCAATCAAATAACTCATCCCTCATGAAAAAATACCTAATGGTAGTGCTTGTTATTTTCTTGATTATACCATGCTTTTCCCAGGACTCCTTGGCACCCGGTGGGATCGCTAATTTTTCCAGTTCCTTGTATCCTTCGGGAAAACAAGAACTTGAAAATATATTAATCAAAACTTTTAATGATGCTCCTCCCCTTGAAAATAAATCAAGTATCAACGCCATTATAGTGCCACATGCAACCTACAAACTTTCGGGGAAAATTGCAGCATCCTCCTTTAATCAAATAGATCCTGGTAAAGTCTATGATAATATTTTCATTCTTGCATCATCCCATACATCATTATTTTCAGGTGCTTCAATTGATAAAGACAGTGTTTATAAAACCCCATTGGGTACAATAAACATTAATTATGATTTAGTGAATAAACTTTTAGAGGAATCTAGCATTTTCAATTATACACCTGCTGCTCATGCAATAGAACATGGAATCCAGGCCCAATTGCCATTTATTCAACATTATTTTAAAAATCAAATACCTATAGTGCCTATTGTGATTGGCTCACAAGACATAGTGACATGCAGGAAAATTGCTGATATTTTAAAATTATATTTCAATGAAAATAATTTATTTATTATCAGTAGTAATTTTTCCTACCACCCCTCTTACGAAGATGCTTATATTATTGACAGTATTACCGCCAACGCAATTGTAACAGGTATCCCAGACCTAGTGATCGAAACTTTAAAAGAAAATTTACAAAAAGGCATTGAAAATCTTTCATCATGCCTTTCAGGTTGGACAGCTGTTTTAACCCTCATGTATTTGACAGAAGGTAATAATTATGATTATCATCACATAAATTATAGTAATTCAGGTGATAGCGAAAATGGGGATAAATCCATGGTAGTTGGGTATCATTCCATCGTGGTAGAAAAGAAGAAAGAAAATAAAACCCTTGAAAATAATATTCAAAATCTTCATTTTACCATGGAGGAACAAGGGATGTTGTTAAATTTGGCCAAGAAGGCTATTGCTGATTATATTGTTAAGGGAGAAGCAGGTTCTAATTTGGATGTTAATACCCTATCATCACAATTACTTTATCCATATGGAGCTTTTGTTACCTTGAATAAGAATGGTAGTTTGAGAGGAAATATGGGACGCTTTAACCCTGATAAACCTTTGTACAAGGTTATCCAAGAAATGGCTATTGCTGCAGCTACCAAGGATAGCCGGTTCCCGACCGTTACCCGGGAAGAATTGATTGAAATAGATATTGAAATTTCCGTGCTTACTCCCTTAAAAAAAATTAAATCTATCAATGAAATACAACTGGGAAAGCATGGGATATATATAAAAGACGGTTTTAATGGTGGAAGTTTTCTACCACAGGTATCGATTGAAAATGAATGGACAATAGAAGAATTCCTGGGACATTGTTCAAGGGATGAGGTTGGTATTGGATGGTATGGATGGAAAGAGGCTGAAATATTCGTGTATGAAGCTATAATTTTCAATGAAAACCAGTTTAATTCCTTTAAAAATAAATAAATTAAACACCATTGTTTCATTTTTAATTTAAACATTACAGGTAATATTATCCATTACCACGATATGGCATTTATTTTATATCATTTATAATACCCCTTCCTTGGTAGCCATGTCTAATGCTAGTATATTAACAAATTTTTCAACCATAAATACCTGCATAGGAACATGATTAGCCATCAGGCACCACTATCATATCATAATATTAGATTCATATTCAACTTGTTTTTCTTCCTGTTTTTATTGTTTGATTTAGTCTTACGGGAAATTAATAATATATAATAAAAATAACATTTTATATAAAAAACCCAAATTTGGATAGCCCTCCCTCCATGAGTCCCATTTGTCGATTTATACCGAACATCTTTAAAAAAAATTAATTAAGAGGTAATACTTCCTGAAAATCTAATGAAAAAAATAGATGGATAAACCAATGAAGATAAGGAAAAGGTTAAATTATATAAGTATTTTTTATTTTATCTTTTTAAAATTAAAAAATTGATTTAATGTTAGTTAAAAAATAACAGGTTAATTTCTTATTTTTTTATCCAAGGGTTTTAGAATAAAAGATTTTTTTTTTTTCGTTTAGAGAATCATTTTTGGGAAAAAATTACTTTGAAATATTGGATCAATGCATATATTTGCGCGGATTTTTAACTTCAGGATAAAATGAAGGGGAAAGGAAATAATTGTTCTAATTTTTTAAAAAACAAAGGTATCATAATTGATTTTAATGCCGTATAAAGTATATAAAAGAAAAATAAAACATTTAAAATACACGAACTGTTGTAACTGAAAATATTCAAAATATATATAATATATTTAACCTGGAAAATTGCAAAAAATGGAAAAAAAAAGAGTAATAGTAGATTATAAGAAATTATCTCCTGAAGTTCAGAAGATGATGGTTGAACAGTATCCCTACGGGTACAATAATGACATTATTAAAGTAAATAAAGGTGATAACAAGCATTTTTACGCTGTCATTGTTGAAACGGAGGAGTTTAAATACCTGGTAAAAGTAGATGTAAAAGTGGATCTGCTTCTTGATGAACCAGATAAAGAAAAAAAGTCCTATACCCGCAAAAAGCGTGATGAAGCAGAAGTGGAACCCGAACTAGAAGGTGAAATTAATTCCGGGGAAGACGATGATTCCATGAATGAGGATTCTTTTATTGACGAGAATAATTACGAAGAAACCGATGATTAACCTCTTTTTGATTCCTTAATTCAGGTAATTATGTTGATATTGGTTCCTGGTATATCTTGAATTACCAGGTGCTGCTTTACTATTCAACAGTTTGGTTAATTGTTTCTCCTTTTTGTTTTTTATAGAAGTTTATCAATTCAATCCTCGAAGATTCCCACTCCATGGTTTCATTAACTAACAAGAAATTTTCTTTATCAACAGTATGGTTATATAAATACATGGCGACATTTAATCGATTGATTTCTGAAGTAAATAATTTCACCAGGAGGATCACCTGGCTTGTATTTAAGCATCGATCTTCCGTTTCTCTTTCCAAGATATAAAATTTTTCCCTGGGAAAAGTGCACCCCCTAATCATGTTCACGAATTTTCTCATCTGCCGATCATTAAAATACGATTCGGTACATAGATCTAAAGGTTCCTCTTCTATTTCTTTTTCCTGGGTGTGAAGATCTTCATCATTTACTTCTTGTTCATTTATAATTCCTTTTGATATTAAAAAGGAGGATAATTTTTTGGAATATGAAGGACTTAGTGTTTTTTTAACATCTCCAAATTTTTCCTGTTCACAAGTAATTTCAAACAAATATTGAGCAGCCTCTAACCTAGTATTATCATTATTATAAAGATTAAGTATTTCTATAACTTGCTGTACGGTAAGTTGTTTATACCTGAAAAACTGTTTCATGATTATCAACTTGTTCCATTCATCCGGTTCGGCTTGCATGGTAGCCTTTATCTTATTAAAATACCTGAATTTTATTCCGTTTTCTGAACAAATAAGATATTCAAGCATAAAGTTATCTTCACTTTTGTCGATATCCTTTTCAACTAGTTTGTTTTTATTTTCCATGAGTAAACTAGAATCAATAGACATCGAATCAATTGTTATTTCTTTCGAGACAGGTAATGGAATCGATTTATTTAAAGAATCAACTTTTATTGAATCCTTATGAATTATAAGATTTTCTACAGGAGGTTGATGTTTTTTTTCCAATAGCCGCGATAAGCTATTGGCTTCAAGAATTGAATCCCTCCTAACAGCATTATATGGAAATATTTCAATGGCAAACACGACATCATTAAAATCATTATCACTAAAAACATTGTTTTTTTTCTCTTCAAATCCCAATATGATCTTATTTCTTCTTTCATCCGGTATCTTAATGCTATAATGCCTATTTCTTTCATCCGTATCAGGATTTAGCCTATAATCTGAATACAATATATCTTGATTGTTTTTTATAAAACCATTTTCCCACCCATCTTCTATTATGAACCAGCCAATACCGGTATTTTTTGGAAAAAGTCCTAACCTGACCCGGTTCCCGGAAAATAAAATATTTTCATTGGCTAATACTTGTGGAAAGATAATCGTGTGTAGCTTTATCTTATCAAATGATTGGGGGGGATTGCACAAATCATAGATGTAAAAACCAAAAGAATTTTTTTGTTCTGAAGTCTCGAAAAGAAAATGAATCCATATTTCCGCTTCTTCAGTTAATTCAATGACATTTATAGGATTATTATTAAAAAAATCATTGTCAATTTTTTTTCCCTCGGCAAAAAGAGAATCAAATTCAGCTAGAAGAAGTAAGTCAATCACTTCCTTTTTAGCTGGAAAATCAATGGGTACACCATTTTCATCGTAAGGGTTCAAAAAAGACAAATTAACGTTTTTATGACCCGTTTTTGATTCCTGGCTAATGACAAGGATGTTTAAACAACAAAAAAGGACAGTGAAAAATGTTTTCATAAATTTATTATCAGGAATTATAATACTTTAACGATAGATTCTTGAAAAAGTTTATATCGCTGTTTATTACCCTATTTAGAAATCCCAACATTTTAATATTTTTATATTTTTAATATACCTACGACGAGTAAAAGTTTACCTTCTGCTCATGATTAAAGATGCAGCATCTTCATCAAGGAACCATTCCAGGTTTCCTGCACAAGGCGTTACGTAACTAGCCGGATATCCTTGGCTTAAAGCGTCTTTATTTATTAAAGATTGAACAATGGATGCTTTTTTTAATCCCGAAACTAGGAAAAAAACGTTTTGGGAATTGTTAATAATCTTACCAGTTATGGTGATTCTTTGCTGGCCGGTATCGGGATGCCTTGTTTCCTCGCAAATTTCCCCGGAATTAAACAAGTTTAAATCATCGGGGAAAATGGAAGCCGTGTGACCATCATCTCCAATGCCCAAGATTGTAATATCAAACGAGGGAAGATCATTAATAATTTTTACCTTTTTTTCAATAACATTTCCATACCTTTTCTTTTCCAGGGATGGCTTGTTTTCACCTATTACCCTTTGGATGTTATTAGTGGGAATACTTATTTTTGAAAACAAATGAACATTGGCCATATGAAAGTTACTTTCTTTATGATTATAGGGTACACATCTTTCATCTCCCCAAAAAAAATAAACCTTTTCCCATGGAATTTTATCATGGTAACGTGTTGCAAGATCATCAAAAAAAATAACAGGAGTGCTACCACCCGATAATGCCACCGTAATGGTATTATTTTTTTGCATTCCAAGAATCATTTTATAAAAATGATCGGAAAATGCCGCGGCAAGTTTATCCTGATCTGCTAAAATATGGAATTCTGATTTCATTTCGTCTAATTTTATAATTCACACAGAGATTGATCGTATAGATCATTCCTGCAAGGATATCGCCAAGTCATTTCTTCATTATCGAAAAGGCGATTGATAATTGAAGGCCCCCAAGTGCCTGCTGAATAAGGATATAATTCTATTTTTGATTTTGTTTTCCATGCATTAAGTATGGGTTGGATGAATTTCCAGGTTTCTTCTATGGCTAGCCCGTGTGAGAATAAGGTTGAATCACCTTGCATGCAGTCCAGTAAAAGACGTTCATAGGCTTCAGGCAGTTTAATGTCCGAAAGTTCCTTGTAATGAAAATTAAGATCTGTTGCATGCATTTT
>CAZOSQ010000037.1:0-14200 GCA_964582245.1 uncultured Bacteroidales bacterium
TAAAATTTACCCTGTCAGTAGAGGTATAAATTCAAAATTTTTAATTGAACAAGAAATTGGAAATCAATTCCAAACGGACTGGTATTAAAAATTGCGGTCAACGGGGCGGCCATTGAATGACGAAAACCACCGGGACTGTAAACCCGGACAGTCTTCCTTTAAAGTGGATCCTGCACAACCTTTTTTGAACGATCCCCCATTAAAGCCTCAAAACCATACTTAAATGTAAAAATCGTAAATTAAAAGTACATAAATGTAACTTTTTAATCCTGTTGTATTTTCAACAACACATCGGTAACGTTTGTCATTCAGCAATATACATAATGTAAATACCAAAGTGGCACGCTATCTGTATTCGTGATAACGACGATATTACGGAATAAGATATCGATGAGTATTAATTCATTTATAAAATAAAAGTATGAAAAATTTTATGTATGCAGCAGTGGTTTTTACAATCTTTTTTGCTTCCTGTGAAAAAGAGGGTAATGAAGAAGAACTAATCACCGGGGGAGATTACCCGGTTAAAGAGTATTACTTGGAGCGAAACCCAAGTGTTAACCCCTGGGGGGCAGGCATGGACTTTATTCATGCAGAATGCCAACAAGTGGAAACTTCATTAGATTATGAATACTTGACCACGGACAGCCAGTTTCCATACGATATTAAATTCTACACGGTAAAAGCCTACTATGCTGACAATAAAGGCGATACTAAATCAGAAGGATGCCCGGCAATGTTGCTCGGTGAAGGGGTGACCGCGTATAAAGCAGGTGCCGGGATAGGTTTCTTCGATTCGCTAACGGTTGTCAATGAGGCGATGGTTGCCTCGTTGGTTTCAGAACCTATTGTTGATTATGAAGCATGCAAAAAAGATGGGAAATACGACCGAACACTTCTTTTCGCTGCCCTCGATCAATGTGTTATAGGACGCAGTTTCCGTAGCAATGTCCTTGTCATTCCCGAGGGAAAAACCGAGCAGGAAGTCCAACCCGTGTATCTTGTAAAAACCAGCGAGAACGGTTATGTAAAATTCATGGTAAAACAATTCCAGGGTGATGTTCCCAGGGAAAAACAGACCCTTGTGTGCTGGCAGGTTATCAGTGCGGGAAAAAAGTAAATGGATGCGTTCCATGAGTCTATAAACAATTATTTTAATTTAACACCAATGAATTAAATACTCAAAGTAAACCTGCCATGGATCGCTTGTTACTATTGTTCATTACCCTATTTCTTTCGCTACCTGCCGGTTTTTCCAGGAATTGTGTACAAGGGAGTGTAATTGACACGGGGCATAAAGGGATTTCTTATGCATCGGTGTTGTGTGATAATGGATATACGATATGTGATTCGGCAGGCAATTTCGAGATTTGTTTCAAGGATGACGCAACAGAAATAATCATAAGCGCCCTGGGTTTTATTGCCGATACTTTATGGATTAGCAAGGAATTAAAAACAATCCGGGTAATTCTGACACCCAATGAAATAGTACTGGGAGAGGTTTCCATAGTTCATCAACAAACTATCAAAAACACGAGTATGGTTTCGACAATCACTGCCGGTAAAAAAGAAATAGAGATGCTCAGGCCGCAAAATATATCGGAATTATTACATTCTCAAGTTGGTTTCACGAACCGATCGGGTTATCAAACACCGCTTACCCTGCGGGGATTAACAGGCAAACGCTTGTTGGTGTTGCGTAACGGGCTTCGACGTTTTAGTTCGTACCCCGCGGGGTACATGTCGCATACTATCAATGTGTATGATTTGAAACGGATTGATGTTGAGAAAGGTGCTGCCTCGGTTGTTTATGGCTCGGGGGCAATGGCTGGCATTGTCAACCTGGTCGATAAGTTACCCTTTGAAAAGAAAGGGGTTCATGCAAAATTCACTACCGGGTATGGTTCGGTAAACAAAGAGAAAAACCTGCTGGCCAGCGCTGGTTGGAGCAATGGAAAACTGGCCTTTAAAACAAGTACGCGTTACCGTACCGCGGGTGATTTCTTGTATGCTGATGGCAGCGTTGCCGAAAATAGTTTTTATACCGACAAAGATATTTACACTACCCTGGGCTATAAAATTTCCGAGAAACAACAAGTAATCTTCTCAAGCGACATCCACAACGGGGGACCCTGGGGAAAACCTGTCGGCTTTAACGGTTCTGATTACATGAGGGTGCAAACTGCCAATGAGAACAGCTACAATTACGCTTTACAACATAAGTTAAAGGATGGAAAAGTTATACAGGAAACAGAAATAAATACTTTCTACTCGAACGAAAACCGGGTCTTGTCGAAAAATTATTACACGGCAGCAGGCAATATGTTATCGTATGTTGAAACTACCAAGTTTTCAAATTATTACTATGGTATACAAGCACACAACACGATACGGGCTTCCAATGAATACCTGGTAAAGGCAGGGGGTGAATTTTACGGTTTTCATATTGCAACCCCCACGGATGGTGTTGATTACATAGAGGGCATCTCGTTTCAAAACAGGGTCAGTCATAATGCACGTTCCTATTTAGCGGGGGTGTATGTTGAAAACATTTTCTTACCGGGTGAAAAAACTAAAATCGTGGCCGGGTTGCGTTACGATTGGGCTAAGGTTTACGAAGGCACTGTTTATAGCAAATTACAAAGTCATGAAAAACAAGAAGATAAAAATGCAATAAGCGGAAACATTGCCGCATCGTACCGGTTTAGGTTTTCTAAATTAAAACTCAATGTAGCCCGTTCATTTCGTATGCCCGAAACTACCGAGTTGTATGCCGATAGCTATACTTCGAACGGGATCTTGTATGCCAACCCTGATCTTGACCCCGAGTATTGCCAGGGTTTTGATGTCTCGTATCATTACGAAAATAATTTTCTTGATATAGAATTAAGTCCTTTTGCCTGGTTTGTTGATCATATGATTTCCCGCGAGGAGATTAAAGGGATGCCGGGCACAAATTACCAGTTCATAAACCTCGACAGGAGCCGGATTTTTGGAGGTGAAGTGACTTCTAACCTGCGGGTTAAAAATATTGTCTTGGAAAAGGACAAACTCACGGCAACCGTTGGGGCAGCCTATCTCAATGGAACCAACATCGGTATGCAATCTTCGTTTTGGGCAAGCGGCATCCCGATGGACTATGTGCCTCCTTTTAACCTGAGAACCCATATGATTTACATGAGCCCGGCCAGTGAAACCTATGAATTTAACCTGGCATTCAGGGTAACCTATTACAGCGAGCAAACACGTTTGGGTGAAAAAAAATATGCCACACCGGCTTACACCCTCTTGACTTGTTCGGCAGGTCTTTCTTTGAATAAGTACAAAACCAAACCATCGCTGAACATTGCCATCAATAATTTACTCAATACCGAATATTACAGCTACCTGTCTTATTTACCAAGTGAAGGAAGAAGTGCCAGGATGTTTTTAATCATTAATATTAACTGAAATGATCATTGATGAACATACAAACACCAGGGATTTATTGATCAATGTACCCGAGTGCCGGGAGTTCCTGTACCCCTACCATTCAGCACCCGGTGTTGATAGCAATTTGCATGAGCTGGCAGTAAGTTGTAATATTTCACTCAATGCCTTACGAAACGGAATTGAACGGTATGTAAAACGGGCAAAACAAAACCCCCACGATTATCATCAAATGCGGGAACAGCTTGTTAAACCCGGCACGGTGAACATTGCTGGATTTGTCAATTTTCTTTGGCAGGAGCCATTTGTTAAGGAACTGGAAGCTAAAGCTGAAAAACAAGGTTTTAGATTGAATATCAACATTTTTCCTAAACACGCTAAAAAGCAGTTTCAAAATTACCTGGCCACCTGTAACAATCCCGGTGACCTACCTGAAATCCTCATTGGAAAAGGGTTTAGCTCGTTTATGACTTCGTACTTTGTAAACACTTTCGTGAAACAGGGGTACTACCAGCATCCAATGCCGGGTGATGGCATGAGCGACTTTTTTAAAAGTAAAAGCTTTGCCGACCCTCACCAAAGTTATCACCCTTTTGGGGTAGAAGAACTGGTGATGGTTTACGATAGTTCCCGTTCACATGAAGTTCCTCCACCCCATTCATGGGAAGACATTTTACAACCCGGATACCATGGTATGCTCAGCCAAATGGGAAAAGAACAAAAAGATCATTTCGGTTTTATCATGATGCTGTACTTGTATAATAGTCTCGGAGAAGAAGGTATAAAGCGGTATGCTGCAAATGTAAAAATCAAGCAACATTTTACCCGGACCATTAAAAATATGGGTAAAAGAAACGATCAATCTGCCCCTGTCAACATCATGCACCAGTTTGCCGCTAAATTTACCAGGAGCGATATACGTGAAAAAATTCAAGTGATAGATACCCAGGAAGGTAATCCTTCGGCCTGTCATTTCTTTTTAATGAAGAATAGGGTGAGTGAACAAACTGTTGAAATGGCCAAACATTTGTATTCCGAACCCATAAAAAACATCATTGAAAAAGCCGGGACAACCCATATTTCTTCACCTTCTCCTTTATCGGGCAGTAAAAATACCCGGTGGATTGGATGGGATACCTTGCGTGAATTGCCATTGCCTTATTTAAAAGAACATTTAAGTGAAATAGCCTACAAGTACTTTAAACAGTAGATTATGAAAAAGATAATTACAACTTTAGCAATTGGCATATTCACATGCCAAATCTTGTTTTCAAAAACCATCGTCGATATGGCCGACCGCCCGGTAACAGTACCCGATGAAATAGGCAAGGTGTTTCCTTACGACATGAAAACATCTTTATTGATTTTCCCCATCATTGGTGAAAAAATGGTGGCTACCTCGCTATTGCCGGGCAAGCAGGATTTTAAATACATTTCCAAGTCGTATATCGATCTTCACGAAGTGGATGTAAAAAACATGGAAGAGGTGCTGACTTATTCGCCACAGCTAATTATAGCCGGGTTTTACCATAAAAACGATAAAAACGAAAGGGTTTTTTCCCTGGGCAAAAAACTAAACATCCCGGTGGTGCTGATAGATCTATCTATTGAAAACATGGATAAAACCTACCTCTTCCTGGGGAAAATGTTTAATGTTGAAAGCAAACCTTATGTTGATTTTATACAAACCTTGTACAAAGACATCGAATTACTAAAAAAATCCCACGGACCGGTGACATCCACTATATATTACACGCTGGGTTCAACCGGGCTGCTTACCGACCCCAGCGGCTCAAAACACACCGAGGTGTTTGATTACTTGAATATTTCCAATGCTGCAAAGGTTGAGATTCCATCGGGTGGACATGCAAAGGTAAATCTTGAACAAGTGTTGTTGTGGAATCCCGACTATATTTTCACCTCATCATTCAGGGGCGAAAACAACGCTTATACGGCGATAACAAGTGATTCAAAATGGAAAAGCATTCACGCGGTAAAAAACAACCGTGTTTACATAATACCTTCACAACCTATGGGTTGGATCGACCATCCGCCTTCAATAAACCGGGTGCCGGGATTATTATGGCTTTGCGAAATATTTTACAAGCTCGATCCCGATGTTGCAAAAAGCAAGATATGCACGTTTTATTCGCTCTTTTTTCAATATGATTTGAGTTCAACCGAATACCGCATGTTATTTCAATAAATATGAAGTCAATTCCGAAAATATCGCTTTTTATATCGCTGGGGCTGACTGCTTTATTCATTGGTACAGTTTCTCTCACCATTGGGCGATACCCTGTTTCACTGGCAGGTATTTGGCAATTGGTAATTCCCTCGGGCAACATCGAAACAGGTCCAATAAAAACCGTGATTCTAGGTATCCGCTTACCCCGCATCATAGCAGCTTTCCTGGTAGGCGGTACATTATCCATTACGGGTGCTGCTTACCAGGGTATGTTCCGCAACCCGATGGTTTCACCTTCCATCCTCGGGGTTTCATCAGGTGCCGGGTTTGGGGCGGCATTGGCTATTCTTCTAGGTTTAAGCACTGCAATGCTCCAGGGATTGGCTTTTTTATTCGGGATCGTAGCAATGGTTACTGTTTATACCATAAGCCTAGCCACCGGTAAAAAGCACGACCGTTGCCTCACGTTGATATTGGCCGGTATGATTGTAGCAACGGTATTCACCGCGCTGCTTTCTATCCTGAAGTACATTGCCGACCCCGACAATGCTTTGCCTTCCATCGTGTATTGGCTCATGGGGGGCTTGTCGGATATCGAAATGAATGATTTATACTTCATTTCAATCATTTCGGTGGTTGGATTGATTGTTTTAGGTATCTCGGGCTGGAAACTCGACCTGCTTTCCTTTGGCGATGACGAGGCTAAAACGATGGGAATAAGGGTTGAACGGCTACGCATCACGGTTATAATCGTGGCAACGTTAATGACAGCCGCGGCTGTGAGCATAAGCGGGATCATTGGCTGGGTGGGACTTGTAATCCCGCATATTTCACGGATGCTCATCGGCCCGAAAAATGCATCACTTCTCCCGGCAACATTTCTTATCGGGGGCATTTTTCTCCTGGTCGTTGACGGGTTCAGCCGCGGTGTCACGAGCATTGAAATCCCACTGGGAATTACCACGAGCCTTATAGGCGCACCATTTTTCCTGTTTATCTTAATGAAAACTTCAAAAAAGAACTGATATGATAAAACTCGACAACCTACAATGTGGTTATGGAAAAAAAGTTGTTTTAAAGAACATTTCCGGGAACATAAAAAAGGGGGAACTTACCTGCTTGCTCGGGAAAAACGGTGCCGGAAAAACCACTCTTTTTAAAACTATCCTCGGGATTTTACCCGCACTGGGAGGGGAAATCTATTACGACAACAAAACCTTCCAATCATTCAACAGCAAAAAATTTGCCCGGTACATTAGTTATGTACCACAAGCTCACGGAACACCCTTTTCTTTTTCTGTCCTGGACGTGGTGCTCATGGGACAATATGCATCGTCTGGCAATACCTGGGGAAAACCCGGTAAAAAAAGCATGGAAATTGCTTTAGAATGCATCCATTCCCTGGGAATAAACCACCTGGTCAATAAAACATTCTCGAAACTGAGCGGTGGTGAAAAACAAATGGTGCTAATTGCCAGGGCCATGGCACAACAACCTGTTTTTATTGCCATGGACGAACCTACCTCGAACCTTGACCTGTGCAACCAGGTAAAGGTACTGCAATATGCAAAAATCCTTACGAGACAAGGATTTGGTGTCATAATGAACACCCATTCCCCACAACAGGTCTTGCAATATGCCGACACCGCGATTTTATTGGACAAGGGCTCTATTAAACAATGGGGCAATCCCAATGACATTCTTACAACTACAAACGTGGCGAACCTATATGACACTTCATTAGAAATTATTGAAACTACCATTACCAATGGGGATACACGTAAAATTTTGGTTACCATTTAACACCCTATAATCATGATAACAGGAAAAGAAAATTTACAGCAGGTCGTGGATATTAATAAAGAATTCATTCCCTTTTTCGAGAAACACGGGCTGGGTAATTACTTTAAACCGGGAAACCTGGAAAAAATTGGGAAATATACCCGGTTGAACAGCTTGTTAAAGTCAAAAAACATTGACCCCGGGTTGTTTATCACAACCATGAACGAGCTTTTTGATAACAACCTCCAAAAAGGAGTTGATACATTGTTCACGCAGGAATCACTTCATTTTTCAGCCCTGTTGCCATGTGGTTTGCGTAACCCGTTCAAGGAGTATTTTGAAGCTTTTGCTTACGCGGATAACGGGCAATTCCCCGGGCTTAACTTTCTTATTGAGGGCAATGTAAACCATGAACTTTCTTATTACCCCTTGCTTGACAGCATTACCGACCTCAACGAACTACCGGACATTATCATGGCCTCGGATGTGAACCACTTTTTTCACCGACCTTTTATCAACAGGTTTATAGATAAAAACGTTTTTATGGCTTATAAGCCTTATGAATACAATAATTACCTCGAAAAGACGGGTTTTGTTGATCCCGGTAACAATTTCACCATGTTTACTTCAAACCTCTTGGTTATGGCTGTTGATAAAGAACGGCTCGGCAACCGGACCATACCCAGGACATGGAACGACCTCTTGGATCCCAGCTTCCATAACGAAATAGTGATGCGCGGTGAAGACAACTTTTTTTGCAATGCCGTGATGTTGCCATTTTACCAAGATGGGGGTAACGCGGCCATTGAAACACTTGGCCTAAACATAAAGTGTGGCTTACATCCTGCCGAGATGGTTAAACTTGCTGGAACCCGGAAACCCGGGGGAGGTACCGTCTATATTTTGCCTTATTTTTTCGCTAAACGGATTCAGAATAAACAGGTAGAGATAGTTTGGCCCGAAGATGGGGCTATTGCCAGCCCGGTTTTTATTCTTGCCAAGAGGGAAAAAATAGGAGAACACGAATTCCTGCTCGATTTTCTTTTCAGCAAGGAAACCGGGGAAATGCTCACCGACAGGCATTTCCCGTCTATCCACCCCGGTGTTTCCAACGATGGGTTTCCTGAACCGGTAAAATGGCTGGGTTGGGATTTCTTGAACATCCACGACATCGGTGAATTGAAAATCCATATCCGCAACATCTTCATGAAAGTGTGGAACTCTAAAAACCAACCTGTATGATACGATTGATAACCATTGCCGGGCCGCCTTCTTCAGGCAAAACATCGATAATTATTAAGATGCTCGAAAGTTCTTCTTTATTAAAAAAAACTTCGGGAGTAATAAAATTCGACTGCCAAAGCTCACTCGATGAACAGCAATACGAGAGAAACGGGATCACGGCAAAAACCGGCCTGGCAGGAAACCTTTGTCCCGACCACTATTTTGTATCGAACATAGAAGAGTGTTTTAAATGGGCTGCTGGTAACAATTTCACGAACCTTGTCACGGAAAGTGCGGGGCTTTGCAATCGCTGTGCCCCACACCTGAAAGAAATACTGGCAATTTGTGTCCTCGACAACCTAAGCGGCATCAACACCCCGTTAAAAACCGGCCCCATGTTGAAACTTGCCGATGTGGTGGTAGTTACCAAAAGCGATCTTGTCTCACAGGCTGAACGGGAGGTGTTCCGGTTTAAGATACAACAGGTAAACCCTCGCTGCATTGTATTAAATATCAATGGTATCACGGGCCAGGGGGCAGATAAACTGGGGACTCTCGTGTTGAAAAGCAACCTCGTTGAAAGTACCGATACCCTGAAACTCCGCTACGCCATGCCCGCTGCTCTTTGTTCTTATTGCCTTGGCGAAACGCGTGTTGGAGAAGATTTCCAGGTAGGCTTGAATCGTAAAATAAAATTATAACCATGGAAAAAACCAATAGTTTAAATATACCCCTCGGGGAACTGATCAAGAAGGAACCCATGATTGGTGATTTTCTTGCTTCTTTTAATATGGGCGGAACAAATGAAACAAAATCATTTGTCGGATTGCTCGATACTATGGCTCCCGAATATTGGGAAGATTCCACTTTTTCGCGGTGTGAGTTAATAAACATGTTTGTCGATTTTACCAAGGGTATTGAAAATGCCCTGCTGAACGAAACAATTAAAAAAGTGGAAGTGCTCCCGGGCATCGATAAAAGCGGGAACCCTGAGCCAAGTGGTTTGACCCTTTTCCCGGGCGAGGTAACCTGTATTGTTGGCCCCACCGGTTCGGGCAAAAGTCGTTTATTGGCCGATATCGAATGGCTTGCCAACGCTGACACGCCTACCCAACGAACCATCCTGGTCAACGACAAAACGGCCGACGACAGCATACTCAATACCCATGGGGGCAAATTAATAGCCCAGGTAACCCAAAACATGAATTTCGTGCTTGATATGGTTGTGCATGATTTCTTATTGCTCCATGCCCAAAGCCGTTTTATTGAAAACGCGGGTGAGAAAGTTCGGGAGGTAATTGCCATGGCAAACGAGTTATCCGGGGAACGATTTAGCCCCCGAACACCCATAACTTTCCTGAGTGGCGGCCAATCCAGGGCTTTGATGATAGCTGATGTGGCATGTATCGGGCAGGCCCCTATCGTGCTGATCGACGAAATAGAAAATGCCGGGGTAGACAAAAAAAAGGCTGTTAACCTATTGGTTAGCAAGGAAAAAATAGTGCTTATGGCAACCCACGATCCCATGCTTATCTTGTTGGCTGACAAAAGGGTGGTGATAAAAAACGGGGGCATGTCAAAAATCCTGGATACCAATGATCATGAACGTTCCTTTTTTCATAAATTGGAAGAAATGGACGAAACCATGCAAATGACCCGTAATTTTTTCAGGTCGGGCAGCCAGTTGTCAGCCACCAATCAACTTTTTTAAACCATTTTACCATGGAATTGAAAGTACGCGGCATAATAGAAATAGAAACACCCGGCGGATATAAAATCCCGGCCAAGGTGATCGAGCTTTTAATGGAAATAGAACAAACAGGCTCCTTGAACGCGGCCGTTAAAAATATCGGGATGTCATACTCGTATGCATGGAACCTGGTATTTAAAACCAATTGCCAGTTAGAACACCCACTTATCAATTCCCGGAAAGGAGGAAACGGCGGCGGCGTCGCGGAACTAACAGGATCGGGAATTTCGCTGTTGAAACAATACAGGAAACTTGAAAATGATTTCGAAGCTTTCCTGGGGGAACAAAAATTTATTATTGATCAAAATTTATTAAAACATGAAGGAAATTGTGATTAAACCAATCGGGATTATTTATACACCACACGAAGATATAAGAAATATGCCTATCCAGCCTATTGCTGCTGAAGGTGCCAGGGGGCGAATTGAATTGTTGCCCGAATATACAAGGGGATTAAAAGACCTGGAAGGTTTTTCGCACATCACCCTCTTGTATCACTTTCATAAAATCCGGGGGTTCGAACTGGAAGTTATTCCTTTCATGGACACTGAAAAAAGGGGCATATTTGCATGTAAAGCACCCAAAAGACCCAATGCCATTGGTATTTCAACAGTCAAGCTTATCGAAATACAGGGAAATATTATTCATGTCGAACAGGTGGATATGCTCAATGCCACCCCGCTTATTGATATCAAACCTTTTTATCCCAGGTACGATAACCGGGAAAATACCAAAATAGGCTGGCTCGAAAAGAACAAGGAATTGCCCTTGGAAAAATTGCGTTCAGACGAACGTTTCAAATAATCAATGTCTAATCTTTTAAAAAATTAAATTATGGAAATCAGTGCACGAAACAAAATCAAGGGAACCATCAAGGAAATAAAAATTGGCAGTGTTATGGCAAAAATAACGATCGAAATTGGGGATGGTACAATAATCAATTCTGCTATCACCATCGAAAGTGTTGAAGATTTGAAACTAAAAATGGGTGATACTATTTATGCAATCGTTAAATCAACAGAGGTTATGATAGGAAAGTAAAAACTTTTATTTGACTTTCTTATTACCGCGGCGGTTCATATAGATAATGGTATGCAGGCAAAATAATTTGCATCCCGCTAAAACCAAGGAACTCGTCCTATTAGGCCCTCGTGTCAATTGAAGTGAGACATCTAAAAAAAGCAAGTTAGAATGTTGCATCGAAAGTTTTTATTAGCCGCGAATACACGAATTATAAATCAATGTCGTTTAGTTAGCCATTTTTTTCTAATTTATTTTTTTACTAAAGTTTCCCACGTCTGAAAGTATTGGATTATATGGGATAAATAATTTAAAAAGTAGTGGTAAATATGAATATAAATTGCTATATTTGAGTTCATTACAAACAAAAAAGCAGTTTGTTCACAAAACCACTACTTATGGCATCAAATATAGCAAATTTAAGCGAATTAGAGAACGTTCTTTGCAATAATGACAAAACCAACGAGGGGATACTCCAATTCTTTGCGGCATTCAGCATTGGCCGGTTTTTGGGCTCTTTCAATGTTGTCAAGAGCAAAGGGTTCAACGTTTCGGTGCTTTTACTTTCACTGTTGATCTTCAGATTGCGTGGACAGAGTATCCACTTGATGCAAAACCGGGGCAAAAATATTCTTAAACACATTGACGACAATACCTTTTACCGTTTGATGAACAACCAGTGGATGGACTGGCGTAAATTACTGTTGGGTTTTGCCAAACAATTTGCCGGGCATGCAAAAGCCAAGGGTGACTATGTTTCTCGCACTACTTGTTTTGTTTTGGATGATACGGACTTAGAAAAAACAGGAAAAACAATTGAGTTCGCCAGCAGGGTTTTTAACCATGTAACCAAACTCTATCCATTGGGTTTTAAAATGCTCTTGCTTGGCTTTTGGGATGGAAAGACATTAATTTCAACCGATTTTTCGCTCCACCGGGAGAAAGGGAAAAAGGGAACTTACGGATTATCAAAGAAGGAGTTGAAGTCTCAGTACCGGAAAAAGCGTGAGGGTAAATCGCCTGGTCACAAAAGGGTTGAAGAACTGGATATAAAAAAAGGCGAAGTTGCTGTTTCGATGCTTCGGCGGGCTGTAAAAAACGGGTTTGTTGCCAGTTATGTTTTGATGGACAGTTGGTTCGTGAACGATTACATGATCAAAAGCGTTCGTGGCATCAAAAAAGGAGCTATGCATTTATTGGGGATGTGTAAAATCGACAGGCGAAAATACATGGTTGACAATAGAGAATTGAACGCCCATCAGTTGATCACCAAAAACCAGCGCAAGAACAGCAAGTATTCAAGAAAATATAAATCCACTTATATTTCAAAAGTGGTAGATTATAAAGGTGAAAAAGTCCGGTTGTTTCTCATACGGTATAACAATGCAAAGAACTGGACGATGTTGTTGGCAACAGATTTGACACTGTCTTTTACACGGGCAATTGAACTGTACCAAATCCGCTGGACAATTGAAGTCCTTTTTAAAGAATGTAAGCAGTACCTGGGATTGGGAACAAGCCAAAACACTGATTTTGATGGACAAATTGCTGATGCAACAATTAGTTTGGCAACCCATACCATATTGTCGCTGCAAAAGCGGTTCAGTTCCTATGAAACGATGGGAGAACTGTTCCGCGAAACACAGCAACATCTGCTCGAACTAACTTTGTGGGAACGGCTGGTCAAAACATTCATAAAAATATTGATACAGATGGCCGCGATACTTAACATTGATATTGAAGAAATAATAGAAAAACTGATGCAAAACGATCAAACAAGCAAGCAACTATTGGCAATGTTAAGGGCACTGGAATTATTTGAAGATAATGACAAAATAACTAACATAAATGCCAATACCACGGTAGATGCCTGACAATATGATGATTGATGGGTAATTATTGAATAATAATGATTATTAAAAAGCCCGATTTTTAGGGCTTTATAGAAGTGGGAAACTTTAGTTATTAATTGTAATAGGTTTCTTCGGAAAAAAAATTATTGAACATTTTTTTTCAGAGACAATTGAAATTAAAAAAATTGAACTAAATCAAAAACTTGAAGATCACAAACAAAAACTATCAAATGAATCAACACAACATAAATTAGTCTTTGACAAAGACCTTGAAAAGTTTAAAGGAGAATTGAGCAAAATGTCATTTGAACATCAAACAAAATATTTACAGTTACATAATGACAGGGCTGATACAATAAAAAAGCTATTTCAAAAATTGTATAACCTTGAAACAAAAATGGAATCTCTTATGAGACCTTTTCAAGAAGTAGGAGAATCACCGATTGATGAAAAAATGACTGAAGCTGCAAATTCAGCTAATGATTTTGTTAAATATTATAAGAGTAATGAAATTTTATTTAATGAAACCACTTGCAAAATATTTGATAAAATTAATGAGAGTTTCTTAAAAGCATGGAAGGATTTTAGGAGATCGAGACAATTTGGAACAACAGCTAGTCCGGAATTATCTCAAGATTTGATAGAAAAAGAATTAGATGCATATTACAAAACATTATTGGAAGATATTCCAAAATTGAAAAATGAACTTAAACAAGATTTCAGAAAAATATTAGGCGTAGAACATGAATAAAAAAGACTACGATATAAGTAAGATACTTCTTTATTTACGAAAACAAATAAAAATAAAAAAGTTTGAGCAGTTATCACAAATTGAGTGTTTAGAGAGTTATCAAATAGTCCTTGAAAACTCAAATGAGCACCTTAAAATTAGTGATACTTTAGCTCAAAACGAACATTATGGAAGTGCTATAAGTCATTTGATTTTATCTTCAG
>CAZOSQ010000038.1:0-14071 GCA_964582245.1 uncultured Bacteroidales bacterium
TTTACATGTTGCAGGTTAATAGTCCCGGAAAAGTTTGGACTGGGCGGTTCGTAAAGTAATTCTAAAATTTTTAAATACCTGGTAAAATTTTTACCAGGATAAAAGACCTTGTTTTTAATGGGTAACCATGAAAAAGCAGGGTCTTTTCTTTTTAAAAATATTCATTACCGGATCTATCAAAAGTAAAGTCGTAATTTTTAAAACCGCTACTTTCCTGCCATAATATTCAAACACTGGATTAATGAGGCTTAATTGATTTGAATGATTATGAATTTAAGAAAGGGCTGGAAAAGATGTTTTAAAACAATTAAAAATTAATTAAAGAAAAAATTCTTTAATTAAAAAATTTATTATATTTGCATATATTAAAGAAATATTTCTTTAATAAAACAATAAGTAAACATGTATTCCGGTTTTAACTGATCTATTTTGTATAATGAAGTATATTTAATATAAAGAAAAATTTCAATATATATGAGTCAAAAGCAATCGATGAATAAATTACAAGGAGTCCCGGAACCAACTGTCAGGAGACTTCCTTCATATTTGCATTATTTGAAAATTTTGAAAGAGGAAGGGCGTCCCTATGTTTCTGCACCGCACATAGCCAACGATATAAAAAGCGATCCCACCCAAGTAGTAAAAGATCTTTCTTACACGGGTGTGGTTGGAAAAACCAGGATTGGCTATGACGTGGAAGAATTGATCATATACCTCGAGAATTTTTTAGGATTTAACCGGCAAAATGAAGCATTCTTGGTGGGTGCAGGTAACCTGGGAAGCGCACTTATCGGGTACCAGGGATTCCAGGATTACGGGGTCAAGATAATTGCTGCTTTTGATACGGATAAAAATAAAATCGGCAACCAAATCAACGGGATTCATGTACTGCACGTGGATAAATTCAGGGATTTGGCGCAACGACTGCATATTTTCGTGGGTATCATAACTACGCCCGCGGAAGCCGCGCAATCGATAGCAGACTTGATGGTCGGGTGGGGGATAAAAGCTATTTGGAATTTTGCCCCGGTTCACGTAAAAGTCCCGGAAGATATTATCATAGAAAATACTTCATTATACGCAAGTTTGGCTGTATTACTTAATAAAATAAAAGAAAAGGAAGAAAAGAAGGAGGAAGAAAAATGAATCATGCAATTACAGAACCCAATGAGAAGGTGCGAAAATTTTCCAAAGTATTGGAAATCATAGAGAGATATAATTTTGATAAATCACGATTGATCACGATCATGCAGCAGGTGCAAGAAGAATACAGGTACTTGCCCCAAGAAGTGCTCACTTATATTGCCACGGCTTTAAATATTCCAGTTGCCGAGGTATATGGAGTAGCTACTTTTTATGCTCATTTTTCGCTTGAAGCCAAGGGAAAATACATTATCAAGGTATGTGATGGTACGGCTTGCCATGTCCGAGGCTCCACGAAATTAGTAGATGCCCTGTATAAAAAATTTAACCTTGGGAAGAAAAAACAGACAACCGATGACATGCTTTTCACGGTGGAAACTGTCTCTTGCCTTGGAGCATGCGGATTAGCCCCGGTTATGGTGGTGAACGAGAAGGTATACGGTGAGGTTAATGAAAAAAAAATAGATGATATTGTTGATGAAATTTTAGAGAAGGAAGGAGGTCTTAAATGAACACGGTTGCTTTAAACCTTGAGGATCTTAAAAGGGATTTCTTGGGAAAGGATAAAGAAATTAAAAAAAGGATAGTAGTTTGTGCCGGTACTGGATGTATAGCCAACGGGGCAATGATTGTACACGAAACTTTTGTAAATAAAGTAAGAGAGGCTGGATTGGATGCGGTAGTAGATTTAAATCTACACGATGATAATAATAATGACAAAATTAGGATAAATGGTAGTGGATGTCAAGGTTTTTGTGCCCAAGGTCCATTGGTGACCATTTACCCGGATCAAATTTTATATGTAAAAGTAAAACCCGGTGACGCGGATGAAATCGTAAGGGAAACCATTGTTGAAGGGAAGGTAGTTGAACGACTTTTATATAAAGATCCAGTTTCCCAGCAGGAACATAAAGGACCGGGAGACATAGCTTTTTACAAGAGGCAGAACAGGCTGGTATTGGGAGAATGTGGTGTGATTGATCCCGAATGTATTGAAGAATATATTTCTAGGGATGGATATAAAGCAGCCAGGGAAGCATTTACCAAGATACCCGGTGAAAAAATTTGTGATATTATCCAAGAATCCGGGCTTAGGGGTCGTGGTGGCGGAGGTTTTCCCACTGGTAAAAAATGGCATTTTACCAGGATGGAACCGGGAGCCAAGAAATATGTCATCTGTAATGGTGATGAAGGTGATCCCGGGGCATTCATGGACAGGAGTTTAATGGAAGGCAATCCTCATAGGGTTTTGGAAGGCATCATGATTGCTGCCAGGGCTATTGGTGCGGACGAGGCTTACATTTACGTTCGATTAGAATATCCCTTGGCCATCAAGAGAATGGTAAAAGCTATTATAGATGCTAAACAAGCAGGTATCTTAGGGGAAGATGTATTTGATAGTGGAAAGAAGTTAAATATTCATGTCATGGAAGGTGCAGGGGCCTTTGTATGTGGTGAAGAAACTGCCTTGATTGCCTCTATAGAAGGAAAAAGAGGAATGCCTAAACCAAAACCACCCTTTCCTTCACAAAACGGGTTATGGGGAAAGCCTACGGTGATTAATAACGTGGAGACTTTAGCAGCAATTCCTCTTATCATACGAAATGGAGCTTCATGGTTCAACCAGCATGGAACGTCGAATTCCAAGGGCACGAAAACTTTTGCATTAACCGGACACGTGGCTAACACCGGGCTTATCGAGGTGCCATTTGGAACGACCTTGAGGGAGATCGTTTTTAATATTGGCGGTGGTGTAATCAATGACAAGGGGGAAGTAACCAATGAATGCTTTAAAGCTGTTCAAATCGGGGGTCCATCAGGAGGTTGTTTAACACCGGATGATTTGGATCTCCCGTTGGATTATGACACTCTAAATGCCAAGGGAGCCATGGTTGGATCAGGAGGATTGGTCGTGATGAACAATGAATCTTGCATGGTGAAAGTTGCCCGGTATTTCATGCAATTTACCCAAGGTGAAAGTTGCGGGAAATGCGTACCATGTCGAGAGGGAACTAAACAAATGCTCTCTTTACTTGATGATATTATTGAAGGGGAAGCAACTTTTGAAACCTTGGATTTGCTACAAGAAGTAGGCAATGTGGTTAAAAAAGCTTCACTCTGTGGGCTGGGTAAAACCGCTCCCAGTCCTGTTCTTGCAACCATTGAAAAGTTTAAACAAGAATATGAATTGCACATAGCCAAAAAAATGTGCCCGACCAATAATTGTAAAGCATTGTCCACCATTACTATAGATCCATCTAAATGCATTGGTTGTACTGCTTGTGCACGCAAATGCCCGGTTGGCGCCATTACGGGGGAAAAAAAGAAACCACATACCATTAACCTTAATTTATGCACCAAGTGCGGGATTTGTGCAACCTCTTGTAAATTTGATGCTGTTTTGGGTTTTTAATAAAAAAATTAGAAATAATGGAAAATAACAAAAAATATATCACTGTTGATAATATCCAGGTTCCCATTGAAAATGAAAGGAACGTACTGGAACTAATACGTAAGGCAAATATTGAACTGCCTACATTTTGTTATCATTCAGAATTGAGCGTTCACGGTGCTTGCCGGCTTTGCGTAGCCGATATTGATGGAAACGGGATACAAGCTACCTGTTCAATCGTTCCCAGGGACGGTATGGTTATAAAAACCAATACACCGGAAGTGAGACAAATTAGAAAAGTGAACCTGGAATTGATACTGGCTAACCACGAGGTCAGTTGTCCCACGTGCGCCCGCAGCAATAATTGTAAATTGCAAGATCTTACCCGTAAGTTGGGAGTGGATAAATCCCGTTTCAGGAAAACCAACAAAACGGCCAAGATAGATGATAAATCGTATAGCATTGTCCATGACCCGAACAAATGTGTATTATGCGGGGACTGCGTACGAGCTTGCAAGGAAATTCAAACTGTTGGAGCTATCGATTTTGTAAAAAGAGGAGCAGAAACTATTGTAGGTCCTGCTTATGGAAAAAGTCTTGCAGAGGTGGAATGCGTTAATTGCGGGCAATGTGTATCGGTCTGCCCCGTGGGTGCATTAACTGCAAAACCTGAGAAACAATCCGTTTGGGACGATATTTTCGATGCAAAGAAGACAGTAGTGGTTCAAATTGCCCCGGCGGTTAGGGTTGCCCTGGGAGAAGAATTTGGATTAGAACCAGGTACTGTTGCTACCGGTCAATTGGTGGCAGCGCTAAAACGAGTCGGTTTTGACCAGGTCTACGATACTTCATTTGCAGCCGATCTCACGGTTATCGAGGAAGCTACTGAATTTATCCGCAGGCTTGATCAAGGAGAAAAGATGCCCCAGTTTACTTCCTGTTGCCCGGCATGGGTAAAATTTATTGAACAATATTACCCCGAGTTATTGCCGAATCTTTCTACTTGCCGGTCTCCCCAGCAAATGTTCGGTAGTTTGGCCAAGAAGATTCTTCCCGGCCTGCTCGGGGTGGAAAAAGAAGATCTCGTGGTGGTATCCATCATGCCCTGTACTGCTAAAAAATATGAAGCCAAAAGACCTGAATTTAACAAAGATATAGCAGATGTGGATCATGTACTTACCACTACGGAAATAAGTAAGATGATTGCTGAAACAGGCTTACAATTTAACAAGTTGCAACCTGAATCTTTTGATCTGCCAATGGGATTTAAAACAGGAGCAGGGGTTATCTTCGGAAATTCAGGTGGAGTGAGTGAGGCTGTTTTAAGGTTCGCGTATGAGAAAATAACCGGAGAGAACCTTGTTAATTATGATTTTAAAGCTACCCGGGGCAATGATGGTGTTCGTGAGGTACCTGTGAATTTAAACGGGAAAGAAATTAAGTTAGGAATCATACATAGTTTAAAGAACGCGAGGGCAGTTTGCGAGGACATAAAAGCAGGTAGAAATAAATATGATTTGATCGAGGTGATGGCTTGCCCGGGAGGATGCATTAACGGGGGAGGGCAACCGGTAAGTTTTGATCCTGATTACAAGGAAAAACGAAAAAATGGTCTTTATGGATGTGATAAGCAGTTACAATTACATAAATCTCAAGAAAATCCATATATCAAGGAAGTTTACCAAAAAGTTCTTGGAGAAACTGGAGGAGAACTGGCACATAATCTGTTACATACGCATTACCGCGGCAAAAAAAGAATTAATGACCAAGATATTTCACTTCGTAATTCCCAAAAGCCTAAAGTTGAGGTTAGCGCATGTGTAGGAACCAATTGTTTCTTGAAAGGGTCACAGCAGTTATTAAAAGAATTGATGGTTTACGTTTCTCAAAATAAACTGGAAAACCTGGTGGGTTTTGAGGGAATTGATGAAATGGTAGAAGTAAAGGCAACATTCTGTTTTGAAAAATGTGACCGGGGGCCCGTGGTTAGAATTAACCAAATTGTGCTGGAGAATGCCACTTTCGAGAAGGCAAAAGAAATCTTGGATAAGGAAATAAAAAGGGTAGGAAATATGTTAATTTCCAAGGATGTAAAAATGAATTAATGAATTTAAAAGATCATTAGAAGATTGAAAAGAAAACTCATATATTGAGGTTCTTACCCCTGAATCGAGGATGCAAATCAAAATCCTTTCAAGAAATTGGTAACCGGGGTAAGGCATCCTTGATTTTTTTAATTGAACAAGTTTTATAATTCATTGAAGGGGCTAATCCTTTAAAATTAAAAAAAAATGGACCCGAAAAAAAACATTGAATCCACGGTTTTTACCCATGAAGCAAAATGCAGGGATTGCTATCGATGTGTACGAGTATGCCCGGTAAATGCCATAAGCATGCAAAATTCCCAGGCCAAAGTCATGGGTGAAAAATGTATTTCATGTGGTACCTGTATTAAAGAATGTCCCCAAAGTGCCAAATCATACAGGCATGACTTAGAAAAAGTAGTGGATTTATTAGACAAAGGAGAGGATGTAGCAGTATCGATAGCACCTTCTTTTGCTTCAGTATTTAATGAATGGGAACAAAAAAGGCTACCCTCAGCTTTGAGACAGGCAGGTTTTAAATTTATCTCTGAAACAGCGGTAGGGGCATTGCAAGTTGCAAGGGAAACAAGGAGATATGCTGAATTATCATCACAACCTTGTATATCAACTTCCTGCCCTGTTGTGGTGAATTATATTGAAAAATACATGAAAGATACCGTTAACAATCTAGTCCCGGTAGTTTCTCCCATGATTGCACATGGTAAATTGCTCAAGAAAAAATTACCCGGATACAAGGTAGTATTTATCGGGCCATGTGTCGCTAAAAAAGAGGAATCGGAGCGGGAAGATGTGGTCGGTATTATTGATGGTGTGATCACTTTCGAGCAGTTACATGACATGTTAAAGGATAAAAACATTTCACTTTCTAGTTGCGAAGAAAGTAGTTTTGATGAGGAACCAGCAGGAAATAGTTGTTTATTTCCCTTGGAAGGAGGACTTTTTAAAACAGCCGGGATCGATAGCACCTCCTTTTCATTCGATTTTATTACTTTAAGTGGGTTTGAAGAAATTCGCGATATGGCCGAATTAATTAAAAATTACCGGCAAAGGTTACTTGTTGAACCCCTTTTTTGTACAAATGGATGTATCAATGGTCCAGCTATGACAGGTAGAACAAATTACTTGGCAAAGAGAAAAGAAATTACTCGCTACCATTTATCAAAGAATTATAACCCGGGAATTCAAGCAGATGAAATTGATTTAAAAACAAAATTCACAGCCTTTAACCAGGAAAAAAACCGGGTTTTTTCAGAGCAGGAAATCAGGGAAGTGTTAAACCAAACCGGTAAAGCTTTACCCGAGCAGGAATTAAATTGCGGGGCATGTGGTTATGATAGTTGCCGTGAAAAAGCCATCGCCGTTTTACAGGGAATGGCAGAACCCGAAATGTGTATGCCTTTCATGAGAAGAATGGCAGAACAGAAAATCAACTTGTTGATTGATAAAGATCCCAATGGAATACTGATCTTGGATAGAAAAATGGAAATTTTACAAATTAATCCATCCTTCAAAAAACTATTTTCATGTTCCGATGCTATTTTAGGTAAAAATATCTCTTATTTATTGGATCCTGAATTATTTGAACGTTTATCCCTGGATAAAGATAAGGTAATTAAAGAAATAACTGAATATCCTTCCTACAACCTAGTATGCCATTTCATTGGATATTACCTGGAAGAAGGAGAACAATACGTGGGCATTTTCGTGGATATTACCGATTCAACTCTTAATAAATCAAGGTTAACAGAGTTAAAAGCCGAAACAGTAATTCAAGCCCAACAATTAATGGATCACCAGGTTAAGATGGCCCAGGAATTAGCCAAATTTCTTGGTGAGAATTCAGCAAAGGGAGAAATGCTCATGCAACAATTGATTAAAGCCATCGAAAAATAAGCAAGTAAAAATGAATCCTTATCTCTTCTCAGATATTTATATCCAGCAAGTTTCTAAAAATAACAAGGAACCTTGCGGGGATGTAGCTGACTTTATATATACGAAAGATTATGCTACGGTTGTTTTAAGCGATGGATTAGGTTCGGGCGCTAAGGCTAATATATACGCCCATTTATGCACATCAAGGCTATTAGGGTTATTAAAAAACGGGGCTACCTTGAGGCAGGCTTTTAACACGGTGGTTAAAACCATGAACGATTCATGGGGAACTCCCGAACCTTTTGCTGTTTTTACGTTGATGCGTATTTATCATACAGGAAAGACAACGATTCTTTCTTATGAAATGCCTCCTCCCCTAAAAATAGGTTTACATTATGCCCAAGTTTTAAAAAGCAGGTCGTATATGGTAGAAAAGGCTGTTATACATGAAGTTGAATGTTGCCTTGAGAAGGGAGAAGGAGTTTTGATTATCAGTGATGGGGTATCATACGCAGGTATAGGCAAGGGAAGGGTTCATGGTTGGGAAGTACAAGAAATTGCAAAGTATCTAAACCAGTATGCCCGGGAACATGATCAAATTCCTGCCAACCATATTGCAGAACTTGTCCTTGGTAAAACTATCGAATATTGGAAAAATTATCCCGGTGACGATTGTTCCGTGGTTTTTGCCCATTCGAGACGAGGGATTATTGCTAATATCATCACGGGGCCGCCTGCTGATAAAGAAAAAGATCAACAGTTGGTCAATGATTTCATGAATGAAAAAGGAATTAAAATTGTTTGTGGTGGATCTACGGCAAAAATGGTAGCTAGGGAAACTCGGAAAGATTTGGTTATTAGACATGATGACAATTACCTTACCCCGCCGAAATATTCTATTGATAACATTAACCTGGCAACAGAAGGAGTGGTCACCTTAAACCAGGTATATAACATGTTAGACGAAGAAATAGAAGATTTAGACAAAAACTCCCCGGTTTATGAACTTGCTTATTTTCTAAAGATGGCCGATAGGGTAAATATATGGCTTGGAACAGCAAGAAACTTGGGCGAAACAAATATCGAGTTTAAACAACAGGGAATTTTGCCCAGGAACAAGATCATAAATTTATTGGGCGGAAAGTTGAAAAAAATGAACAAGCTGGTGGTAATTAAAGAGGTATGACTATAATTGCTTTTTCATCCGTTTTATCCTTATCCTAAGAATATAATTTTTTTATTGATAGACTGAAGAATAACGAAGCTAAAAATTGGCTATTTTTTGGTAGTATTTTTGAATTTCCTAATTATTGATTTCCAGGAAAATTCATGCATGGAGAAGGGATTTACGAGGGGACTTTATGGCAATATCGTTGGCATGTACAATTTGATGTAGATGGTATCATAGAGATGATAGGCGGAAAAGAAAAATACACTGAACAACTGGAATATTTTTTCGATAATCATTTGTATAATCATGGAAATCAACCTGATATTCATGTTCCCTTCATGTTTAATTACGGTACGAAACCTTGGCTCACTCAAAAATGGGTCAATAAGATTTTGACCAAGGAAATGGTGCAGCATTATGGTACACACGAGAAATGGGATGAACCTTACATGGGAAGGATATATAAAAATGACCCGGAAGGTTATATCCCCGAGATGGATGATGATGAAGGTACCATGTCATCCTGGTACGTGTTGGCTTCAATGGGATTTTATCCTGTACTGGTAGGCGATCCTGTATTCCAGGTAAGTACACCTATTTTTGATAAGATCACGATCAACCTGGAAAATGGAAAGCAGTTTATTGTCAAAACAAATGGTTTTAATGATTCTAATTTTTATATTCAATCAGCTACTTTAAACGGGGAACCATTTAATCAAACTTATATTTCCCACGAAGATATTATAAAAGGTGGGGTATTGGAATATAATCTTTCCGATAAACCAAATGAAGAATGGGGGAAATAAAAGCATTTCATTAGAAAATCAATTTCTAAATCATTTTAACCAGGAGATATCTTAAATAATTTAGGATATCCCTTGGTTAAATTTTTTTATTTTATTGGCTTATAATAAAAAATATCCGGTTTTTTCATTTATGTATTGGCCTGGGAAGATTGATATAACTCTCAAGAGCCAGTTAATCGAATACTGGTGCTAATTCTTTATTTACGTGCAGTTCGTACATTTTAAGAATTTGATCTTTCGTGACCCTGCGGGTAGAAAGAGGGGGGAGTTCATGAATACTGAAAAAATCAACTTCCTTGGTTTCCATTCCCGGTACGGGGTTTCCCCCTACTATTTCACATTCCATGAAAAGATTATAAATATCAAAAGGAAAAGGACGGTTTTGGTGCTTGTTGTAATCCAAGATTCCAAGTATCCTGTTAACTCGAACATCAAATCCTGATTCTTCTTTGGCTTCCACTATAGCGGTTTCACTCGGTGTCATACCCACGTCAGCATATCCACCGGGCAAACTCCATAAATCGTCCATTACTTCTTTAACTAACAGTATTCTATCATCTTTGAAAATTACTACTCGAATACCAATTTTGGGAGTTTGATATCCCTTTTCCCTATTAAAAATAAAGGATAATTTCTTTGAATCAATGCTAGTTATATTTTTAAGAATTTGGACACTCAACTGGCGCAGTTCTTCGTATCTTTCTCGGTCATAATTATCTTTGGTGAAGGCCAAACCTGATTGTGCGATGGCATTTATTTTTTTTGCTATGGAAAGCCAATCTTCGGGAATTTTTTTATTCATTGCCATTATTTTCATGAAGTTTTTTTATGCCAAATTTAATAAAAATAGGGAAATGATCAGATCCAAATTTCGGCAATCGTTTTAACTGGATAAGCTTAAATTCCATGGAAACAAAAACATGATCGAGGGCCCAACGAAAAAATGGTACTTTTGCATGAAATGTATTGAAAAATCCCCTGCCTCTCCTAGGATCTTTTAATTTGCTTAATTTTTCAAATTTATAAGAAGTATCTGACCACGCAACATCATTGAGATCTCCAAGCACGATATAAGGCGTTCTTTTGCTCGCAATATTTTTTGCCAACATCAACAGTTCCCGGTCACGTTGACTCGAAGTTTCAGCTTCATTGGGTGACGGGGGTTTAGGATGAACACAAGATAATTGAAACCTATAGTTATCTTTAATAACTTCTGCATGTATGGACGGTACATTGTCATTGATCAAGAATTCGATTTTTTCATTTTCAAGGGGTAGGTTGGAAAACAACCACATTCCATAAGTATTATCCTGGATGTACTTCAAGTTATGGTTGTATTTTTCCGCCAAGGGAGATAATGCTTTTTCCCACCAATGGCCAGTTTCGACTGCCAGGAATATTTCGGGCTTGTAATGGTTTACCAGGTCAATTAATTTATGGCTTTTCCTGTTTGATATTAACACATTGGCAACCATGAATGATACTTGTACACTTTCATCTCCTTGGGAATCTTCAACCCTCTTTTTTGTGAAAGGAAAGTACGGGTAAATATAACTAACCTGTATAATCATTGATAAGAAAGTTAAACCTATCAATATTAAATTGAACCCGGAAATGCTGTAAAAAATAATGATTCCAGCCATGGATATAATTTGCAAAAAAATAATTTGAAGCCGGGGAAAATCAAAAACTCTTATCCACCACGCTTTGCGAAGAAAGAGTGCCATGACGGTGGCTACAACTGAAAAAATGGCCAAAACACTGAAAATAAATAGCATATTACTTAGTTAAAAATTAGTAATTATATCATACAACAAGTAAGCTTCAAAAACTTTCATTTTTTCACAATGTAATATTGCTACTTTAACATATTATATTTGTTCTTAGCCCTTTTACAGTATTACATAGGCTGTAATTATCCGGTTGTAATAATTGTTGTTAAACCATTAGTTAAAAAGAATTCGGGGACAAATTTCTTGGATCCCGCAAGAAGGTTTTATGGCATTTGAAAATGCCAGGCATGCCTTAGGCCAGTCAATGATGCTATCGAGAATGCCCTGCAACAGTTTGACCTTGAAAAATCATTGTTGGAAAGGAAATTTTCAGAATTATCAGGTGGACAAAGACAACGTTTCCTATTAGCAACCACCTTATTGGCTCATAAACCCCTGGTGATTCTTGATGAACCCACTTCCGCCCTTGATCCAGGACTCAAAAAAATATAACCGATTTTGCCGTGGTGGCTTCTGTCCATGATTCATATTGGATTGGAAAGGCAGATCGTGTGATAGAAATTAATTGTCACTGTGGTACTATAAAACGGGCCTCTTGAAAGATTCTGCTATAGCTATCGTTAGGATGACCATGCAATTATTTTTGGTAGGTTTATATCTTGAATTCATGTTTGACTATAATAATCAGTTGCTTAACATAGCTTGGGTTATCATCATGATTTTCATTGCTTCCACTACCGTTATTCGGAGAAGCGGGTTGCATTATAAACAGTTTCTTTTGCCGGTTCTCATCTCCGGGGTAACAAGTATCATCATTACAGATGCATTTTTTCTAGGCTTGGTGATCCAACTTGATAACTTTTTTGATGCCCGATATTTTATTCCCATCACCGGGATGCTGATCGGTAATACTTTACGCACCATTATTATTGCCCTTAGTTCTTATTACAGCAATTTAAGAGAAAAAATTGTTTTTTATCGTTGGCACTTGGCCAATGGTGCCAGCAGGGAAGAGGCCTTACATCCTTTTAGAAGATTTGCATTAAGAAATGCCTTTAGCCCATTGATTGCCACCACGGCAATTGTGGGGTTAATATCATTACCGGGAATGATGACTGGCCAAATTTTAGGAGGAAGCAGCCCTTCCGTGGCCATAAAATACCAGGTCATGTTGATGATCACCATTTTTTCCTCTGCTGTCATGAGTGTTTTTTTTACCATGATCCTTTCAGACAGGTTCGCTTTTGATAAGTATGATAATTTGAAAATTTAGAACTTACCCGGGAAGAAAGTTATTTTAAAATTTATGAACAAGAATGACAAGTATGGTCAATTCTTTGTAGCATCTTATCTTGTAAAATTTAAAAATTATAAAGTATGTTACAATCAGTTAATCCTTACAACAATACGGTACTAACCGAATTTGAAGAAACGGGTTTCGATGCTATTGACAAAAAGATTGCCTTGGCACAGGAACGTTATAAAGATTGGAAAAACGAGGGCTTCCAAGAACGTTCTAAATTAGCTACAAAACTGGCTTCTATCCTGCATGAAAAGGAAGATGATTATGCGAAAATGATCACCTTGGAAATGGGAAAAGTCATTAAAGAATCACGGAAAGAAATTAATAAGTGTGCATGGGCATGTGAATTTTTTGCCGAAAATGCGGAAAAATATCTCGCTGACGAACATGTGGATCTTTCGGAAGGAAGAGCTCTTGTATCTTACCATCCACTGGGAGTGATACTAGGAATTATGCCTTGGAACTATCCTTTTTGGCAATTATTTCGCTTTGCTGTTCCCACTATTCTTGCGGGAAACACGGTAATACTGAAACATGCTTCCAATGTACCTCAATGTGCCCTCACGATTGAAAAAATTTTTAAAGAAGCGGGTTTCCCGGACGGGGTATTTCAAACTATTTTGGTTCCGTCTTCCAAAATTGACCAGGTAATTGAAGATGATCGGATACAAGGAGTAAGTTTAACAGGAAGTGTACCTGCCGGATCCATAGTGGCTGAACATGCCGGGAAAAACATAAAAAAAACCGTATTGGAGCTTGGAGGAAGTGATCCTTACATTATTTTACCAGATGCTGATTTGGATCATGCAGCAAAAACTTGTATGAAAGCCAGGATGGAAAATTTTGGACAAAGTTGTGATGCAGCCAAGAGATTTATACTTCACGAGGACATTGCCGAAACGTTCATGGAGAAATTTAAAGCTAACCTATATAATCTTCGTTTCGGGGATCCGTTGCAAGAAGATTCAGATTATGCATCACTTTCTAGCAAAAAACAAAAGGAAGCTCTTTCTTCGCAGGTTGAAAAATCCATTGAAATGGGTGCGAATGTTTATTGGCAAGAAAACCGTATCCCTGAAAATTCTGCATTTTTTAAACCCATCATGCTCGTTGATGTAAAACCGGGAATGCCAGCATACGAGGAAGAATTATTTGGACCTGTTTCCAGTTTTTTCATCGTGAAAAACGTGGATGAAGCTTTGAACCTAGCAAATGACACGCAATTTGGATTGGGTGCTTCCATTTGGACACAAGATGTGAATTATGCAAAGTTGTTGGCCAAGGAGGTTGATTCCGGGATCATTTATATTAATGATAAAGTAGCTTCGCATCCCGCCCTACCATTCGGGGGAGTGAAAAATTCTGGAGTGGGAAGGGAACTATCTCATTTTGGAATTAGGGAATTCACCAATATTAAAGCAGTTTGGTACCCCGGATAAAATGAAATAAGCAGTAAATGGATAAAGAGGAAGGGTAATAAATACTATTCCTCTTTTTTATGAATTACGTAATTATCTCACGGTTCAAGTAAGTGAGATGAAAATCA
>CAZOSQ010000039.1:0-13928 GCA_964582245.1 uncultured Bacteroidales bacterium
GATGAAACCCACACCTACTGTTTATCAAAATGCATGTGAATTTAATTTCCAGGGAGGGTAGTCCCGTCATTCCGCTGAAAATTAATATTTCGTAATATATAATATTCATTCAAAAATAAAAAAAGGATATAAAAAATATCCTTGAAATTTTTATGTTCTTGATGATTTTACCAGTTATTCCTCGAATACTTGGAAAAAATTAATTTTTGGTTTAATTGATCCATCTTCAGCCGTAATGATATAATAGTAAATTCCGGGGCTGAGATTAATATTATGGGGGGTTACCAGGTTCCATTCCAGGGAAATATTGGTTTCCTCGTAAATCAATGTACCTGCCCGGCTAAATACTTTTAGATTCAATGGGGTTACACCATTTGAGCTGATTCCAAATGAGTTGTAATTGCTATTATTTTTTACCACCAGGTTGGGAGAATTCAAATCCAATAATAAATCATTTTTAATATGAATGACAGAGGTGCTCGTGCTTTCGCAAACGCCATTTTCTATGTAATAAAATATCCTTACCGTGGGATAAAAATATCCAGTATCAGGAAAAACAAAATGTTCCATCAAAACATTCTCGTTATTGGAAGGTATATAATTACTGTTTATTAGCTTGGAATCATTACCAGTAAAATTCCATGTATACCTATAAGTAGTATCTTTGTAAAATTGGGGTACGCTACTGAATATTACCTCGTAAGAACCCCTTAAAACAGAGGTGTCATCTTTTGTAACCCATGAGAAGGTCGCATCCGGTGATTGTGTAACCAATACTAGATCCTTTTGCGTTAATGTATCTGTACTTGTAAATAAGGTTACATCATAAGATCCTACTTGATCAAAAACCACCCTGGGACTGTTGCCAGTGTATACGTCTCCATTGCTGATAACCCATTTTAAGTCCGGATTGTCTGTTGGACCCTTGGGACGATAATTGAGATAGGTGATTAATGTATCACAACCTTGTTCCTGGTATGCATAAAAACGAGTGGTTAAATCAAATTGACTTATGGTGCGAATTACCCTTGTTTCTCTTACCTTGCAATCTCCCGCGGAATTGGAAACCGTCAAAGATACATTGTAGTAACCTGCCTGTCCATAATAATGATGGACGCTGTCACCTGTAGAAGGCTCTCTTGATGAACCTTCACTGTTAAAGTCCCAGGTATAGGTTAATGCAGGGTTTTTCTCGACCGCGTATAACACTTTGATATATTCTCCAGATACATTAATATCCTTGGCCAAGAAATGAGGATTGGGGATATTGTTACCACAGCCAGAAATATCCAATTCTTCTATTTTTTGAGAGTTCAAGATATGAAAACAGGATAGCCCGAGAATCAGTAAGTATATGTAGTGTTTTTTTATCATTACTGTAAATATAGTAAAATATACTAAATTTTCTCAGTCAATTTTTTGACAATTTTAGAATTATACAGAAATTCTTTTAAAAATACTCTTAAGACAGTATAAGCCGGTATGGCAAGAACCATCCCGGGAATTCCTGCTAGGCTGCCGGCAATGAGGATTACCAGGAATATTTCCAAGGGATGGGCATTCACGCTATTGGAATATATCAGGGGTTGAAATATAAAATTATCAATGAGTTGCACTGAGATAAAAACAAGGGTCATATAACCCATTAAAGGCAGCAATTCATTATAAAGTGGAAGTTCTATATGGATTGCAAGGCCTATCAATAGCCCCGCTAATCCCCCTATTAAAGGGCCAAGGTAGGGAATAACGTTCATGATTCCAACAAACAATGCGATGGTGAGGCTATGCTGAAAACTTATTCCCACGATTTTTAATCCTATAGTCACCAAAATAATTATTCCTGTAACCTGGATCATTATTCCTATAAAATAGCGAGTTAACAATCTTTTTATTACCCTCAATCCATGGCGGGCTTCATTTTCCACCTTGGGGGGAACTAGTAAAATTATACCATTTCCCAACATTTGCTCATCTTTCAAAAAGAAAAAAGCTATAAAGGAAATTGAAAAAACGGCAATGAAAATATTTCCCAGTATTCCAGCCAAGGATCCGAATATTGAGGTAATAAGAGTTGGATTAATGAAAGACGCAAGTTTTTCAGTCAGGTATTCTTGGAATGAAACTTCACGTAGTCCGGGTCTTACTTGGTGAAAAAACTTCTCTATTTTCCGGGTTGGATTTTCTAATTCCTTTAACAAGGGAGTGAAATTTACCTCGGCAAGTTGATTTGCTTCAGTGGCTATCAAGGGGATAAAAATCCGTAAAAACAGGAAAAGTAAGCCCCACAATAAAAAGAGTGTCAATAAAGCACAAACTCCTTTTGGCAACTGTATATTTTTATATTTAATGGTTCTTAAAAAATCAACCAATGGACGACCAATTAGGGAAATGACCCCGGCAATTATTATATATGCCACGATATTCTGGAAATACCATAAAATGGTCATTATAAATAATGCCCCTAATATGATAAACAAATATTTCGTGTTTCGAGCCATATATCCCAAGGGTAAATGATATAACCTGCTATAGCCTTAAAAGACATGTTAAAATACTTGATTATATTATAAAGATAAGAATTTAGTTATTTCATTTTTGCTTTTTATTCGAATTTTTGATCAATTGGAAATTTTCATGCATTGCTTTTACAAAATATGGACATGATTAAACATGAGAGTTATTCACAAAGTAAGTTTATATGATGTTCATGAACTCCCAGTAAATTTAAAAAAGTTAGGGAATGAAAAAACTGAAATATTATTCTTAATTTTTTGTTGATATTAATACCTGGAAAAATAAAATGTTTCATTATATAAGATTAATTTTGTCAAGACAGGGAATATTATAACGGTAGAAACTTAACAAAACAGGAAGCATGAAGCAGTATTTAGAGCTTTTAGATCATGTATTAAAGAATGGCCAAAAAAAGGAAGACCGGACGGGTACGGGAACCTTAAGTGTTTTCGGGTATCAAATGCGTTTTGATTTATCCCAAGGATTTCCCTTGTTAACAACAAAAAAATTGCATTTGAGATCAATTATACATGAATTGCTTTGGTTTTTGAAGGGACAAACAAATGTAAAGTACCTGCATGAAAACAATGTTTCTATCTGGGATGAATGGGCTGATGAAAATGGCGAGTTAGGAAGAATTTACGGTTACCAATGGAGATCTTGGACTTCCCGGGAAGGAAAACAGGTCGATCAAATAGCTGCTGTAGTGGAATCTATAAAGCATAATCCTGATTCCAGGAGACATATTGTGAGTGCTTGGAACGTGGGAGAAATTGATGAAATGGCATTGCCCCCTTGTCATGTCTTGTTTCAATTTTACGTGGTAAATAATAAACTGTCATGCCAATTGTACCAGCGAAGTGCTGATATTTTTTTAGGCGTTCCCTTCAATATTGCTTCGTACGCACTTTTAACACACATGATGGCCCAGGTTACAGGTTTGCAGGTGGGTGATTTCGTGCATACTTTTGGAGACGCTCATATATATTCTAATCACCTGGAACAAGTTAATTTACAATTAACAAGGGAGCCAAGACCACTCCCAAAATTAAAGATTAATCCTAACGTGAAGGATATTTTTAAATTCAAATTTGATGATTTTGAAATAGTTGATTATCATCCATATCCACATATCAAAGGTGACGTGGCTATTTAAATCGAGAGGTTATGACTGGTCAAGACCATGGTAAATATGAGGTTCGTTTGTCAATTATTGCTGCATTAGCAGAAAATGGAGCCATAGGAAAAGACAACGATTTGTTGTTTTATATTCCCGAAGATTTAAGGCGATTCAAGAAAATAACCCTTGGGCATCCTGTTATCATGGGGAGAAAAACCTATGAATCACTACCTTTTAAGCCCCTGCCCGGAAGGAAAAATATTATTTTAACAAACCAAAGTGGATTAAGTTACCCGGGAAGTAAGGTGGTACATTCATTAAAAGATGTTTTAAATGAATGTGACCGGGAGAAAGAAAACTTTATCATAGGGGGAGGGGAAATTTATAACATGTTTTTTCCTCTTGTTCAGAAAATGTACCTTACCATTATCAGGAAGAAAGTGGATGCCGATACATATTTCCCCAAATTGGATATGGACAGTTGGAATATCATTGAGAAAAATGACATTCCTTTGCATGCTGATCTTGGATTTTCTTATTATTATGTTACCCTTGAAAAAAAATAACTTGTTTGACATTAAACTTTATCTACTTTACTCCTTAACCAAATATTTTCGATTTCCCGGTACTTTGAGATTGATCCTTTAGCCAAAAAAGACACGGAAATTTTTATTCATACGGGTATTTTGGTATGGTAATTGGAATAGTATAGCTAAATCAAAAGGAGGATTTTTTTATGGCTAAAGGAAAAAAAATAATTAGCAGATCTCCATCAGGAGTATTTTTAATAGGATCATTATTTTTAATAGCGGGTCTCATACTGTTGTTTGGACAAATTTATGGGGCATCCATCTTTTTCTTACTGGTTGGTGTGGCTTTCTATTCCATCCGTCAAGGCATTAAAGCAGACGTTGAAGAAGAAAAAATAAAAAAATATTTGAACATTTTTGGGTTTTCTTTCGGCAAATGGCAAGATGTTCACAATCCTAAACATGTAGCAATAGTGAGGGTGAAAAAATTGAGAAAAATGGGGGTTCCCCCAGTTAAAGCCAATTACGATATGAACAGGTTTAAAGTTAATTTAATTCACGGCGAGGATGAATATGTAACCATTACCACGGAAAAGCATGATAAAGCTATTGATGATGCTAAAAAAGTAGCTCATGCTTTTAATGTTAAGATAATGGATACAACAAATCCAAAAAAGAAAGTCGTTATGATGGAAGAAGAAGTTGTGTAAAGGTCATATAATAGATTGTTAGAAGAAAATACCGGGATTTTTCCCGGTATTTTTTTTATCAAGAATCAAAAAATAATAAAACACTGTCAGTATAAAATTTATTTTTTGGCTACTTTTTGAAATATTTCGGCACTGCTTTTTTGGATGCCATATATTTCTTCAATTACTGCCTGATAATAGGCGAAAACACTTTTTCTTTTTAGTTTAAGTGTCGGGGATAGTAACCCATTATGCGAGTTCCATTCATCAGGAACAAGCCTGAATCTTTTAACATGTTCATGGGTTCCGAAGTTTTTATTCATGCTATTGACAATTTGTTGGAATTGTGAAAGCACTTCAGGTCGTGTAATTAATTCCACGTTATCGCGAAAATGTATCCTTTTTTCCGCGGCCCAATCATGCAACTGGGAAAAATTAGGAACAATTTAAGCACTGGCAAATTTTTCATTTTCGCCAATTACCATGATTTGTTCAATAAACACCGATTCCTTAAATTTATTTTCAATGACCTGTGGTGCGATATATTTTCCACTTGATAATTTAAATATTTCTTTTTTCCTGTCGGTGATCTTGATATACTTGTTATCTTCTACGACTCCTATATCACCTGTGTGAAACCACCCATCACTATCAATAACTTCTTGTGTTAGTCCCGGTTCTTTAAAATACCCGACCATTACATTGGGTCCCTTACATAAAATTTCCCCGTCATTGGCAATTTTCACCTCAACACCCGGGATGGATGGCCCAACGGTTCCAACTTTTATTTCTTTTGTCATAATGTTATTGACAGATATAACCGGGGCCGTTTCAGTTAACCCATAACCTTCCACGACAGGTATACCTGCTGCCCCGAAAATCCGGGTGAGTCTTGATTGCAAAGCTGCGCCACCTGTTATAATTAACATGACGTTGCCACCAAGGGCTTCCGACCATTTTGAAAAAACTAACTCCCGGGCTAATTTTAGTTTCCATTTATAAAATAGGCTGAATTTAGCTTGATAATCATATTTTAAACCTATTTTGATTGCCCAGAAAAATATTTTTCTCTTGGTGTAATTAAGCTCTTTTCCCTTGGTAATGATTTTATCGTAAATTTTTTCAAGTAACCTTGGGACAGTAATAAAGATATGGGGCTTGATTTCTTTTAGGTTATTTGGTATAGTGCCCATGTTCTCGGCATAATATATGCTAACTCCTATCCACTGAAAATGATAATTCACCATCCTTTCAAAGACGTGACAGAGGGGCAAGAAACTGAGTGTTCTATGATTATCATCCACTGGATGTATATTTTGTACAGCCTTCACGTTGCTGATAATGTTTTCATGTGAAAGCATAACACCTTTAGGGTTTCCCGTGGTTCCCGACGTGTAAATGATGGTAACTACATCACTGGTTTTGATGCTTCCCTTGGTTATTTTTAAATCCGTTTCAAATCTTTTTTCATTGGTTTTCCCCAATTTTAGTATCTCTGACCAATTTTGAGCGTTTTCAATTTCATTGAAAGTAAAAACTTGTTGTGTGTTATTAACTTTTTTTATAATATCTTTTAATTTATCAAGGAGTAGCTTGTCAGAGATAATAATCATCTTTGGTTCGCAATGCTTGAGAATGTATTCAAAATCCTCGTTGCTACTGGTGGGATAAATAGGGACATGAATTACACCTGCTTGGGACATACCCATATCGATGATATTCCATTCGGGCCTGTTATTGGAAATAGACACGATCTTATCTCCCTTGGATAAGCCCAATGCCATTAAACCGTAACTAAACCGGTTGGCAAGTTTAATGTACCTGTCAGTGGAATATAATTCCCACTGTCCATTGACTTTTCCAGCAAGAATGTCATTTTTTTGATGATTAATTCTTACATTTTCAAGAATGTCAAAAGTTCTTTTCAAATCCATAATTAATAATAATTAATATATTATAAAGATAGAATTTTCTTTTTTATATCAGTTTAATTTCATTCTAAAGAAACTTTAAACTAAAGTTAAGATTTAAATCACCGGGTAGAGATGCGCCACCATTCTTGAATTAGGGGTAGATTTTACCCGAAATATCACGAATCAAGCTAACTTTGGTTTTAAATAGAGAATTCATTGTTATCGTGGTATGAATTTATACATGGTATGTTAAGCCAGAAAGCAAGCTGAAGTAAATGGAAATAAATCATTCGAGTTTATTTTGTTATTTTGATCCTGGTAAGTTTACGGTAATATCCTTTTTTGGGTTTGCCATTGAATTGTTTTTTTTTTAAAGTTATATTATGGTTCGTGTTATTTAATTTAAAATCAGCTGTTAAAATCATTTGATTTTTTGTGAACGCATCCTTTTGGAAAAGTAATAAAGAAGTGTTATGACTGCAAAAAACAAACTGACACGTGCAATATACTCTCCATTTCTCGAGTAAAAAGATATTTGTTCATTGGCTTTTAAAGTTTCCTTAATGCTGCCTTTTTTACCATAATTAATTTTTTTTACCACTTCACCTTTCTGGTTTATAAATGAAGATAAGCCCGTGTTAGCTGCTCTTGCTAAGTTCCTGCGGGTTTCAATGGCCCTGATTTTTGCATACCTATGATGCACCAGGTGCCCGGGAGAATTTTTCCACCATCCATCATTGGTCATGATAAAAACAAAATTGGCTCCTTGCAAAATACTTTCATTTAAATAATTGCCAAATAAAGATTCGTAACAAATAATAGGGGCTATTTTTATTTCATTGGCTGAATCTTGGAATACGGGATCAGATCCACCGGAAGCAAGACTCCCGTTTACTCCGCCAAGATCAATGCTCAGGTTTTCCAAAAACCTAACATATTCAATGAAAGGAGGTTTTTCCACCCCCGGGACCAGGATGGTTTTATGGTAAACTTGTGTATGCCCGGTATCTATTAGAATGGCAGAATTGTAGCTGACATAAACTTTTCCTTTTTCATTTACCCTTGAAGCGTAATTTTTTTCTTCAAACGGGGCTAAATACCTATTGGTATAAGCACCGGTAACAAATTTCATCCCCGGATTTTTTGATAAGAAGTTTTTTATCTTTTTAACTTGCGGGTTATCTGATATTTCATCTTCCCAAATAATCTCGGTTAAGGCAGTTTCAGGGGCAAGGATATAATCCGTTTTTTGATCTGAAATAGAGTCGGCCAATTCAAGAATAATATCAAGTTGCTGGTCACTGGTTAAAGAATTGAACTTTTGCGTGTAAGGATCAATATTAGGTTGAATGATAGCAATTTGTTTTAATATTCCCTTATTTTCGTACGTGTAAAATTTGTAGATCGATATGGCTATGGGAATAATAATAAAAATAAAGAGAATGATTGCCTGGGATTTTGCAGCTTGTGGACGGCGATACCAAAAACTTTTAATAACTTGAAAAAAGAGGAAGTTAACCAACAAAATCCAGGCAGTTCCCCCAAGAATACCAGTGGTATCATACCATTGCACTAAAAGAATATCATTGCCCAATCCATTTCCAAGATTTAGCCATGGCCCTGAAAATCCTGAATAATACTGGAAATATTCCAGCGAAATCCAGTAAGCAAGAAGTGCAAACAATCCCATGTTGCTGCCAAGAAATCGTTTTACCTCGTGAAACAACCATCCCACCGTTGACATGATCAACGTGTTTACGAGGATGAGGGAAAGCAATCCAAAGAAGGTGCTGTTTACAATCCACCAGGTGGCAATCAAATTCCAGGTAAAGAAAGAAATAGCAGAATAAAAGAAGAATTGTACTGATCGATTTTTTTCTCTATGAAGATAAAGTTCATCTTCAACAAAGAGCAGGGGAACAAATCCTAAAAATATGATTATACCAGATATCCATTCTTGCCATCCCAGTCCCAAGATGATGCCACTTAACAAGGATAGTATGATTTTCTTTTTTTTGTCCAATGTTAATTTTTATTTACTCAAATTTAATGGGTTTTTCACGAAATACTAATTAAATACCTCTTATTTTGATATAGGGATAAAGGACGGGTTTTGCGAGTGTCAAATCATTGATAGTTATTCGGGTAGAATGTAGTATATTTCTTGATTATAGGTAGTTTTTACCCGGATATCACAGGTGATGCATCATTGGTTTGAGATACAACCATCATAGGTTCGGTCTAGTCTTTATTCCCCCTGAAGCAACGTTTTTTGCTTTCGATTTTCCTAATTCTTTAAGTTTTTAAAATTAACAATTAAAAAAAGCATCATGAATTTAATAGAAACGGGTGATATTATAAAAGCAGCACGATTAAATAGGTTAGTTGGACCAGGGTTAGAAAAGTTAGTCATGCATCTTATCGGTTTAAATAAGCTGAATAAATTATATTCTTCCAATTCTGATAAGGAAGGTTTGGAATTTATTGATGGAATGCTGGAAGGGTTACAAGTTAAATTTGATGTTTCTGATGAAGATATAGAGCGTATCCCTAGGTTGGGGCCATTTATTGCAGTTTCCAACCATCCTTTCGGGGGTATTGATGGTTTGATTTTAATGCGGCTTTTATTAAAATCACGCCCTGATATTAAAATTTTTGCCAATTTTTTGCTGCAAAAAGTGGATCCTTTAAAGGATTTTATTCTCCCTTTAAATCCATTTGAAGGATTAAACAAATCTAGTTTGATAGGTATAAAAAATGCAGCTAATCACTTGGCTAATAAACATCCATTAGGTGTTTTTCCCGCTGGTGAAGTTTCAAGTTATTATCATCAATCCAGGGGTGTTACTGATAAACAATGGAGTACATCAATGTTAAAATTTATAAAAAAATCGAATGTACCGGTTGTGCCAGTTTATTTTAAAGGAAGTAATACGTTTATATTTCATTTGCTCGGGTTGATTCATCCTAAACTTCGTACAGCACGATTGCCTGTTGAGATATGGAAACAAAAAAATAAAACATTACAGGTAAGAATAGGTCGTCCCATAACAGTCGAGGAACAATCGCAATTTCCAGATATATCAAGGTACGGGAGATTTTTAAGGGCAAAAACTTATGCCCTGGGTTCAAGGCGGGAAGTCAATAAATTTTTTAAGCCCCTGCACATTCGATTGAAAAAGCCCAAGGAAATTGTCGCCGGGGTAGATTCCCTTTTGATTAAAAAAGAAGTGGAAATCGTTAAAAGGGATTTTTTATTGATCAAGCATGATCAATTTAACGTGATTTGTGCACCTTCTGATAAACTTCCAGTGATCATGAATGAGATTGGTCGATTGCGGGAAATTACATTCAGGGAAATAGGAGAAGGAACTAACCGTGAAATTGATTTGGACGAGTATGATTTATATTATCACCAGCTTTTTATTTGGGATGAGGTGAATGAAAAAATTATCGGGGCATATCGAGTGGGGATGGGGAAAGAAATTATTCAAGAATATGGCATCAAAGGTTTTTATATTCGAAGTTTATTTAAAATTGATAAAAAATTAAAGTTTTTTTTATCAAATTCTATTGAACTGGGTAGATCCTTTATCATTAAAGAATACCAAAAAAAGCCCTTACCTTTGTTTCTCCTGTGGAAAGGGATAACTCTTTTTCTTTTAAAGAACCCCGAGAGCAGGTATCTAATAGGCCCCGTGAGTATCAGCAGTATGTTTTCAAAATTTTCAAGGAAATTGATAATTGATTTCGTGAAAAGTAAGTATTTCAATGAAGAGCTCGCCAAGTATATAAAGCCCAAAAAAGCTTTCATGGTAAAAAATCAATTTGTTGATACTGAAATTTTAGTGGAAAAAGCTATGGATTTTAACACCCTAAATAAGACCTTGAAGGATTATGATCCGGAATATTTTGGAATTCCAGTGCTATTAAAGAAATATTTAAATATCGGGGGTAAAATCATTGGATTTAACTTGGATCCTAAATTTAACAATGCCCTTGATGGTTTATTGGTCCTGGATGTTTTTGATATACCCGGGGATATTATAGTAGCCTTATCAAGGGAGGTGGAGGATAAATCTATTTTAGCCAGGTTTTTTGAAGATAAAAAAGGATATGATTATTCTCGTGTCTTTTCAAAGGTAATTTGACCTTAGAAATGAGCATGTTTAGCGTTAACGACTCGCTAATTAACTTTAAATAGCGAAATTAACAACTTTTCCACCTGCAATAAAGGGTTGTTATACAGTCATCTAAGAAATTACCGGGAACAAATTAGTTTCATTTCGAAACCCGGAGAAATCAATTTTTATGATGGGAAAGGATTGAACAATAATTTATTATAAGAAATTTCACCTCTAAAAGTTCATGTGAAATTTCGTAGAATTACCTTTTTTATTATCATGGGTAATAAAACTGTTTTTTTTCCTGTTATTGATTGAAATTTGTAAATAAGTGATTAAGACAATAGAATGTAAGAGGGATATTTTGTAATTTTCGCCCCAATCTGAATTCAAGAATACATTGTTTTATAACGGAAACCTAATCTAATCAGTCTTTCGTTGTGAATGTCAATCATACAGGGACAGAGAAGGAGAACATATAATAAAAAAATCAGGAAAAAAAACAGAACAAAAATTGTTTGTATACATGGGCATTTTTATCAGCCGCCAAGGGAAAATCCATGGTTAGAGAGCATTGAATTACAGGATTCGGCATACCCGTTTCATGATTGGAATGAAAGAATCACTTCGGAATGTTATGAACCTAATACTACCGCGAGGATTTTATCGAAAAACCAGATCGTGGATATCCAGAATAATTACGAGAACATTAGTTTCAATTTTGGTCCTACCTTACTTTCTTGGATGGAAGCGAAGGCCCCGGAAGCTTATAAAGCAATTATCCGTGCTGATAAAAAGAGCATGCAACATTTTTCAGGACATGGTTCTGCATTGGCTCAAGCTTACAATCATATGATTATGCCCCTTGCTAACAAGCAGGATAAAGAAACCCAGGTGATTTGGGGAATAAAGGATTTTCAACACCGGTTTCATAGATTCCCGGAAGGGATGTGGTTGCCGGAAACTGCTGTAGATACGGAAACCTTGGAAATTCTTGCAAAGCATAAAATTCTATTCACTATTCTTGCCCCTCGGCAGGCTGGACAAGTGAGAAAAATTGGAGAAGAAAAATGGCAGGAATTCAGGGGAGAAGAAATCGATCCTCGTCAACCTTACCTGTGTAAACTTCCTTCCGGGAAATCCATTGTCTTGTTTTTCTATGATGGCCCCATTTCAAAAGATATCGCATTCCAATCACTTCTTCGGGACGGGGAAGGTTTTGCAAAAAGGATCATGAGTTTGTTTAAAGATTCTGACACAAACCAGGTAGTCCATATGGCTACTGATGGAGAGACTTATGGCCATCACCACAGGTATGGTGAAATGGCATTGGCTTATTGCCTTAATTATATCAAGAAAAACAACTTGGCGAAATTGACCATATATGGCGAATATCTTGAAAAATTTAAGCCCCAGTACGAGGTAAAAATCAGGGAAAATACTTCTTGGAGTTGTGCCCATGGCGTGGAACGTTGGAGAGCCAATTGCGGGTGTCATACCGGGGGACAACCGGGATGGACACAACAATGGAGAAAACCCCTAAGGGATGCTTTGAATTGGTTAAGAGATCAATTGACTCCCATGTACAGTCATGAAATGGGACAACTAGGGGCTGATCCTTGGAAAGCACGTAACGATTATATCGAGGTAATCCTAGATCGTAGACCAGAAAAAGCAGATCAATTAATTTGCAATAACACCAACAAGCCACTGGAAAAAGAGGATAGGATACGGATGATGAAATTGCTGGAGATGCAGCGACATGTCATGTTGATGTTTACCAGTTGCGGGTGGTTTTTTGATGAAGTTTCGGGAATCGAGACCGTGCAAATTTTATGTTATGCTGCCCGGGCGATTCAATTGGCCCGTGAAACGGGAGGAAGGGATTTGGAACCGGATTTCTTGAAAATATTGGCAACGGCACCTAGTAATAAACCAGAATATAAAGATGCCAAAGAACTTTATATCCAAAAAGTAAAACCAACAATTATTGATTTGACCCGTGTGGGAGCGCATTATGCCATATCTTCTTTGTTCTATGAATACCCCAAAACAACCACTATAAATTCTTACGAGGTTAAGAGTCATAATTATGAAAGAACAGATTTTGGTCGGCAAAAACTGGCTACCGGTAAAATCACCATCATTTCGAAAATTACAGGCGAAGAGTCAGCATTAACATTTGCCGTTGCGCATTTTGGTGATCATAATATTGTTTGTGGAGTTAAGGGCTACATGGAAGACCATCCTTTTTACCGGGTAAATGAACAGTTGAAACAAGCTTTTGATCAAGGTAATATCGCTAGGATCATTCATTTGCTCGATGAAGAGTTCCCTTTAAGCAATTATACTTTTTGGCACTTGTTTAAGGACGAACAGAGGAATATTATGGATTTATTACTTGAAAACAGGCAGCAGACCGTGGAAAATACGTTTCGCCAACTATTTCATAATAACTATTCCATCCTGCGAGGTTTAAATGCATTGGAAATTCCTGTTCCTAAAACATTGAATCTTGCTGGTGAAGTTGTTTTGAATACAGAATTGAGGAAAATTTTTGAACAAGACAAAATAAATTTCGATGAACTAAATAAAAAAGTTGATGAATTTAACTTGTTTTCATTTGAATTGGATAAAAAAACTTTGAGTTTCGTAATCAACAGGAAAATGAACCTGTTGGTAAGCAATTTTGCCAAAGAACCATACAAGATCGAACTAATTACCAGCATGATCAATGTATTTGAAGTTTTGAAAAAATTGCCCGTGAAACCTGAATTATGGAAAATTCAGAATATTTATTTCTTTATCGGTCAAAGTGTTTACCATGATATGAAGGAAAAGTCCAAGCAAGGAGACCAGTATTCCGAATCATGGTTGCAAGAATTTGAAAATTTGGGCAAGTTTTTGGAAGTCCGATTTTCATAAAATTGATAGGCATCCAGCAAAGTTGAGATGCCTATCAATTTTTAACTATTAAAGGCTTTCTTAATTAACAGGAACCAATACATTCCATTATTCAATATGCCAATACTTTAATT
>CAZOSQ010000040.1:0-13857 GCA_964582245.1 uncultured Bacteroidales bacterium
TGATTTTTTTATAAATGTGTTTGTGTTTTGTAATCATGGATGTTTCATAATTAAATCTTATTATTTTTCTCTCGAGAGTCATGCATACCAAAAATTCCTATTTAATGCTCAACATCCCATGATATTTCAAAATCCCAGTTAGATTTTATATTCATGGTTTCCGGGTAATATTTTACAAGTTCAGGCTGGCGACTTTCTGAATAATCACCAGTGTCCCATTTTTTATTTTGGTTCCTGTCAAAAATTATTTTCAATAAATAGTCACCCGGGGGAAGATACCCAAATGAGACAACCTGGTCTCTTGAAAGATAAATCTCCTGTACAATCATTTCATTTTTCTTTTGGAGCAATTGAACGATAACTGAAGTATCCACATTTTGAATATTCGCTATTATTTTTCCATAATAGTCCAAACCTCTTGTTATAAAGGGAATTTCCAAAGAATCGTAGGGCAAGTCATAAATATTTTCAAAAGCACCGGGTTCTACTAATAATTTATACCGTGAATCTTCCATCCAGCTATGATCCATGTAAAATTTTCCCGGTTGAAAAGAATCTTTGTTTAAAGAAAAGGAAACTTCTTGTTCAAGGCTATCTATAACCTGTAATAAATGGATTTTATCCTTGTTTACAGAATCAACAGGATATTCAGAACTAATGATTATATTCTTGTTTAAGTCTAAATATCCACCTGATTTTATATTGGTGGTCAATTGAACATTTTCAATTTCTACTGTATCTACTGCTTCTTGTCTTCTTCCCCTAAGGGTCTTTTTTGGTTGCTCTTTGAATTTAGAATTTATTGTATCCTTCAGTATCATATTTTGTCCAGCGGAATCTTTTCCAAGATAGCTAATAAAAAATGACAAAGTGTCGCTATTTATCATTGACGTATCCGTAATCCAGCAATGGATCGTATCCCTTTCCTTGTTAAATTGCTCGATACAAAAATTTTCATTTTCATAATATAATGGATCCAAGGAAAAACTATCAACAGGTTCATTGAAAGCAATGGAAATAAGTTTCCTGGTTTTTCTTTTAGCTTCCAATATATATTGGTTGTAAGTTACTTCTTCAAACAAAAATAAATTAATAAAAAATCTGTTTTTCATGAGATCCCAAAGCGAATCCTCTTGATTTTTAATAGAATCATTGATAAGGGTATCCTCGATCGTTTTCAAGGTATCCACAGGAAAAAATAGAGTATCATCGATTGATTTCATTGTATCCACAGGAAGATAGAGGGTATCCCCGGCATAAGATAATGAATCCCAGCGTAATGTTAATTCATGAGTTAGATGTATGGTAGTATCTAAAAAAGCAATGGGTTCATTGGGTAGGTCGAATAAAAGATTATTGTTGGCATCTTTAAGGGCAAACACTTTATAAGTGGTATCTTTTATGTTGTTAATGGCAAAGTAACCATTTTCATCTGTTCTTGCCAGGTAGAGCGGTCTTTTAAGATAGGGTACGGAATCAAAATATTCATCATATAAAAATACCGAAACTTTTTCCTTCGGTGGGAGAAGATCAAATGCCCATAACAAGTTCCCTTTTATAGAAAGGGAGTCGAGGTATTCTCTGGTGGAAAAAACATACTCAAAATTTTTTAATACATTCCCTTCATTGTTATCAACAATTGCATTACCAAAATTAATCGTGTAGGTAGTATTTTTTTTTAATTCGTTGTTATCCAGATCTATTAAAATACTTCTTCCCTTAAGCTTAATCAAAGGTTTATTATCTAGTGGGGGAGAGATAACCATTTCACTTGTAGCATTTTTTAATTGGACAAATTCATCAAAATATATCTCGATCCGTCTTTGATCAAAAGAGGTATTGTAATTTGTTGGCCTGGCTAGTATAACCCGCGGAGGATCAACATCCTTTGGTCCCCCGGATAAAGAAGCAACTTTTGCACACCCGGCAAAAATTAAGCCTGCCAATAAAAAAAACAGGAGCCTGTTAATATTTTTCAATTTATTACACATTAAAAATTACAAACTTATAAAATTTTAATTATATATTAATGATCCAAGCATAAACAAGTTACACTTCTCCCGGATGCACTATAAATATCAAACGATGAGAACATTATTAAATTTTCAACAAGATCGTTTAAAAAGTAAATAAACTGGCTGGAACTTCATCGTGTAAAAATAATTCTCCGGGTTTTTGGATATAGACTGTTATTTACAAACAACCACTTATTTCTTATTAATATGATAATCAAGCTTACGAAAAAAAAGATGATTAGAAGGTTATTATTATTAGAAAAGTAGCCAAAAAACATGATAAAAAGCACTCTTGATTAAATATTCACCTACAAATGTTGATCTTCATGGTTAAGATCAGGAGTTCTGAATTAAAATTAATCACAAATGAGAAGAAAAAAAGGCCCCGCCAGTTTGCGAAGCCTTAAATTTGCCTATACTCTATAATTAAACACCTTGTTTTGCTCTTCTAATTTGCTCGTTCGAGGTAAAATTATTGACTGTTGAATGTCCCTGTAAAGGAATGATTTTCTCATGTATGGCATCAATGATCCAGTCAGGCTGCGGGAAGAAGTCTTCTTCCAACTCGTAAGCGGGAGTGATCCAGTTCCTGGATCCCACGACCACGGCAGGTGCATCCAGTTCATCAAAAGCCAGTTCTGTAATATTCCTAGCCATGTCATTTAAGTATGATCCCCTTGCAACAGCATCACTGGCGAGAAGAATTTTACCGGTTTTTTTCACCGATTCAAGCACAGGTTCATAATTAAATGGAGTCAATGAACGTGCATCTATTACTTCGGCAGAAAGGCCATATTTCTCTTTTAAAATATCAGCAGCTTTCAAAGCGACATAAAGTGTAGCTCCAATGGTTAAGATGGTAATATCTTTCCCTTCTCTTTTAACATCAGGTTCGCCAAAGGGAATTTCATAATAACCGGCAGGAACACCACCCTCATGAAACATTTCACCAATGTCATATATTCGTTGGCTTTCGAAGAAAATTACGGGATCTGTACCTTGAAGCGCTGAATTCATCAATCCCTTGGCATCATATGGGGTTGCTGGGAAGCAAACTTTAAGTCCTGGAATATGAGCAGTTAGTGACGTCCAATCCTGGGAATGCTGGGCACCATATTTTGATCCTACCGACACCCTAATGATCACTGGCAGTTTAATCATACCCCCACTCATTGCTTGCCATTTGGGAAGTTGGTTGAAAACCTCATCCCCGCAACGTCCAAGAAAATCGCAATACATAATTTCAGCAATCACACGTCCACCACACATTCCATAACCCGTGGCTGTTCCCACGATAGCACCTTCTGAAATGGGAGAATTGAATAACCGGTGATATGGCAATGCTTCGGTAAGTCCCCTGTAAACAGCAAAAGCACCACCCCAGTCGCGATTTTCTTCACCATAAGCAACCAATGTGGGATCTTTGTAGAATCTATCAGCTATAGCCTCGAAAAGACCGTCCCTAAGCTGGTAAGTCTTGATTTTCGAAAAAGGCTTTCCATTGTTATCAAATGCGAATCTTTCTTTCTTGGCGATTTGTTGCACCCTAAGGTTCTCTTCAAGCGGCATAAGTACGTCACATTCGCGGTCTTCCATCTTATCCATTGATCCATTGGAAAGCATCAAGTTCGCTATCGCATCAGGATTCTTGGAAATACTCATCCTGGGTGATATATCATCATTAATGGCTAACTTGCAAGTTTCTTTCACCTGGCCGATAATTTGTTCCTTGATCTCGTCCAGTTGATCTTTAGTAGCAACTTTAGAACTTATAAGTTTTTGGGCAAATTCTTCAATACAATCGGCTTTCATCCAAGCATCAATTTCTTCTTTCATACGATAAGAAGAAGCATCTGAGGGAGAGTGCCCACTGATTCGATAAGTAAGGGTATCCAGCAATACAGGTCCCATTTTATTATCAATGACCTGTTTTTTCCGCCTAAATGCATCTATTACAGCCAAGGGATTATATCCATCAACCCTCTCCGCGTGCATCATATCTTTATTCACTCCAGCACCTACTCTTGCCAGCATGCCAAAACCCATTGTTTCACCACAGGTCTGACCACCCATTCCATACTGGTTATTCATAAAGTTGAATATGATTGGTAAGCCTCCTTTATGAGCATCATCCCAAAGTTGGGTAAATTGATCCATGGTAGCAAACGTTATGCCTTCCCAAACAGGGCCACAACCCATAGAGGCGTCACCTACGTTACAAACCACTAACCCGGGTTTTTTATTTATCTTTTTATACAATGCTGCTCCAACGGAAATATCACCTGAACCACCCACGATCGCATTATTGGGATATACTCCAAAGGGAGTGAAGAAAGCGTGCATGGAACCACCCAATCCCATGTTAAAACCTGTTTCACGAGCAAAAACTTCAGCCAAGGTTCCATACAACAGAAAATCTATTGCCAGGTCTTTCACGCTACCATTTTTTCCTTTTTCAATGATATTTAATATACGACCATTGAAAAAGTTTTTCATAATATCCATTAATTGGTTTTCATCCAACTGGTGAATGGCAGATAATCCTTTGGCCAATATTTCTCCATGGCTCCTGTGAGAACCGAAAATATAATCTTCCACGGTGAGATTATAAGCCATACCCACCGCCGAAGCTTCTTGACCAATGGACAAGTGAGCAGGGCCAGGATGATCATATGCAACCCCCTGATATTCACCAGTGGTTTTAATTAGGTTCAGCATGGTTTCAAATTCCCTGATATAGTACATGTCCCTGTAAATTCTCAACAAGTCCTCGTTGGAAAAATTATTTTTTTCTTCTTCAATTGTTTTCTTGTACTGGTTCACCGGAATTGTACCAAAGGTTATTTCCGAAGGTTTCCTCACTACATTTGGATCAATAAATTGTACTTTAGGCATGACTTTTAAATTTTTTATGTTATTTTCTTATTGTCTTTTTTATATTAAGCTATTTGGGTTACCCCGGGAATACACCTGCTTATCAAAAGGCAAAAACCGTTTCCCTGAATATTTCAGAAACAGTGGGATGAGGAAATACTACCTCTTCCAAATCTTTCAACCGCATTTGCATTTCAATGGCGATAGCTGCACCATAAATCATTTCTGAACTTGGATTTCCAATCATATGTACACCCAATATTTCTTCATATTTTTTGCCTACAATGACTTTGCAAATCCCGCTTTTACCTTCGTTTTCCGCTACGAACCTACCTGCATATGCCATGGGCAACTGTGCAATTTTATATTCTATTCCTTTCTTTTTAGCTATATCTTCGGTCAACCCAACACCTGAAATTTCAGGATTCGTGTAAACCACCCCGGGAATCGCATCATAACGCATGTAATCTTTCCTGCCGGTCAGGTTATTGACCACCACTTCTGCTTCTCTATAGGCAGTATGAGCTAACAATGAGAACCCTGTGACATCTCCTGCTGCATATACATTGGGTTGATTGGTGCGACAAGTTTTATCGATTTTTATCCCGTTGCGTAATGTTTCCACCCCCAATTTCTCGAAACCAAATCCTTCCAGGGTGGGTTTACGCCCCACGCTAACAAGCAATTTTTCGGCTTTCACGCCATGGGTAGAACCATCGGTTGAGGAAAAAATAACTTCGTTTCCCTTTACCTCGGTTACCCTTGAAGAGAGATAAAATTCAACGCCTTTCTTTTGCATTTCAGCCCTATACATGGAAGCTATCTCGGGATCAACCCCGGTTAAAATTTCAGGCATCAATTCAATGACATTGACCTTAGTTCCCATGGAATTAAAGAAACTGGCAAATTCCATCCCGATTACTCCACCACCAATTACATTCAATGATTTAGGAATTTCCTGCAATTGCAAAATTTCCCTGTTGGTCAGGTATTCAACCTTATCAAGACCCGGAATAAGTGGAACAAAGGCCTCGGAGCCGGTTGCAATAAGCAAATTTTTTGATTCGTATAAATCATCACCTGCTTTTATTTTAATAGACGAGGATAAACGCTCTACTATTTCAGCATTTTTCATGACGACTTGCACCTTGTTTGCCTTCATTTTCATACCTACGCCACCAACCAACTTTTTAACCACTTTATCTTTCCTTTTCATGATAAAAGGAAAATCAAAGGTGACATTGTCCGCTTTTATTCCATATTTTTCTCCTTGTAAAGCATTTTCATAAAGCTTCGCGGTATAAAGAAGGGTTTTTGTTGGAATGCATCCCTCATTTAAACAGACTCCTCCAAGTTCTCGCTTATCAAATAACACTACTTTTAATCCTTTGTGCCCAGCTCTTTCCGCTGCAACATATCCAGCCGGCCCACCTCCTATTATTGCTAAATCGTACATTTTCTTGTTGTTTAGAATTTCATTAATATTCTGTTTTTTAATGGATTATGCGATATAATTACTCGCAATTAGACACTAAAATTCTCGATCTGTTCTTTTATCTCTTTCAAGAAAAGAGTGGCCGGAGCTCCATCAAGCGCCCTATGATCATAAGTTAAGGAAAGCCCGATATGCGGGACGAAAGCGTATACTCCACCACCCAAATCTTTTGGTTTAGGTTGGATCGTATTAACACCTAGAATCCCTACCTGGGGAAGGTTAATGACAGGAGTAAATAATTCAACCCCGTAATTGCCCAAGTTAGAAATGGTGAAAGAGGCAGCAGTACTGGCTAACAATTCAGGATCAATGCTCCCTGTTTTACATTGTTCTGCAATCGCCTTCAATTGCCCGGATAAACCTTGCAATGAGAGATCATCAGCATTCTTCAAGACAGGAACCATTAAACCTCTTGGAGTATCCACCGCGATGCCGAGGTGCACTTTTTGAAAAGTACGTATGGTATCCCCCAGGAAATGGCTGTTTGCAGGAGCAAATTTTTTCAAAGCTTTAACGACACAGAAACAAATCATGTCATTCAACGTAATATTTGCCGTGTTTTGACCAGATTCAAGTTCGGATTTTACTTTTTTACGATATTCTTGCAATTTCCTGACATCTGCGCTCATATGATGGGTAAGCTGGGCTGAATTTTGCAATGATGCATGCATCGAACGTGCAATTAGTTTCCTGATATTACTCAAGGGTTTATCTTCAAAATCAGTTCCATACACGGTATTTGGAGAGACAAGGTCATCGGAAGTAATTCTTCCTCCAACACCTGTTCCTTGCGAAGCGGTCAGATTATTTTCCTTGGCCATTTCTTGCGCCAATGGGGTAGCGGCAGGTATAGATTTTGCAGCTGCTTCAATATCTCTTTCAATAATTCTCCCAGCCGGTCCTGTTCCTTTTACCGCGTTATAAATGATTCCCAATTTGCCAGCTAACTTTTTTGCTCTTGGGGAAATCTTTATTTTACCTTCAATTATTTCTTGTTGTTCTGAACCAGGTTTTATAACAGGAGTCTCTGCCGGATGCTCAACTTCTGTACTCATGGATTCGGCTTTTACTCCTGTTTTTCCAGGTTGTGGAACATCGGAGGGTGCTCCACCGGCACGAAACTGGTCTACATCTTCGCCTTCTTGACCGATGACTGCCACGTTAACAAGCACGGGAACTTCATCACCATCCTCGTAAAAGACATCCAATAATGTTCCTTCAAACTGCGATTCTTCTTCGAATGATGCTTTATCAGTTTCATAGGCAAAAAGTAAATCTCCCTTTTTAACTTGATCACCTTTCTTTTTATACCACTGTGTAATAATGCATGTTTCAACTGATTGGCCCTGCTTGGGCATTAATACTGGTTCAGCCATAAATATCTAATTTATTAAACTTGTAAATATATGTTTTGTATTTTATTATATTTGGCACAATAAAATCTCAATATTCTGCACTTATATAGGTTGTTTGCAAATATAAAACTAAAAACTTGTATTTACAAGTTAAATTACATATTTTTACAAAAATTAAATAGGAATTAATTGTGGAAAATTCCATACCCCGGTACAGGAAGATATACGAAATACTTCGAAAGCATATAGAGGAAGGGTTATACAAGGAAGGTGACTTGCTTCCTTCTGAAAATGAATTATGCTCCATTCATCAAATAACCCGGCCAACTGTTCGTCATGCGCTTGACACGCTTGTAAATGATGGATACATAAAAAAACATAAAGGGAAAGGTAGTATTGTTACTGTCTTGCCTCAAAAAATTGGTATACTTTCTATTTCAGGAACCACCTCGGCACTGGGAAAAGAGAATTTAACCACCAAAATCATTACCAAACCCATTGTTAAATCATGGGATAACTCATTCATGTTCCCTCTGTCAGAGCAAGAAAAAGAGTCTGGCTGTATTTACCTGGAAAGATTAAGATTTCTTAACGATGAACCTGTTTTTTATGACACCAATTACATTCCCAATATCAATCTTCCCCGGTTCACCTCGCGGTCATTGGAAAATAAATCCCTGTTCGATACCCTTCGCGAATTTTATCAAATTGAAATAAAGGGGGGCGAACAAAATCTTCGGGCAATTCCAGCAAACAAGAAAATAAGTAAATTTTTTAATGTTAAAAAAGGGGAACCTATTTTGCATGTTGAAAGAAGGATGCACACCAATCGTGTAGGTTTTAATATATATTCTTCCATTTATTGCCATACCAAAAAACATTTAATTTATGGTACTTTCTAACTGGTAGGTGTAAACTCAATTAAACTTTGTCCCTCCCTTTAAGGGTTCGTCATCTGTTTTTTCACTATTTTGCCTTGTTGCCAGGTAACATTCCGTGCGAGACAAAACATTGTATAATCTAAGTTCACTGGATGTGATGGAACCCGGGGGAGTTATACAAAACAAGTAAGCTGTTTTTTAAAAGATAATTTTTGCTCGTTCCTTGTTCACATCTAATTTAATGGTACTCCCCAGCATAAGGGCTTTATTTTTTGAAGTATGACCGGCAGGAAAATTAAACATCACGGGGTAACCATAGTCCTTCACTTTTTCATGTATAATTTCAAAAGCTGCCTGGTTCAAGGTAAACCTATCATCGGTAGTTCCAGTAAATTGTCCTACAACCAATCCTTCTAGATTTTCCAGGAGTCCCCCATGTTTCAAATTCATCATCATCCTATCAATGTAGTAAGCATGCTCCCCCACATCTTCCAAGAAAAGAATTTTTCCCGCGGGGGATATATCAAAAGGAGTTCCTCGCAAACTGGTAAGGGTGGTTAAATTACCCCCTGCAATGACACCCGTGCAGGTTCCAGTAATATTTAATGGAAAAGATTCAACCATGTATTCCAGCTTTTTGCCAAATAAGGCATACCGAAGACTTAGCAAAGAATCGTCCTTATCATCATCCTTTTCTACAAAGTTTACTGGCATTTTTGCATGAATACTGGCAATTTCATATTTATTATTTATCAACGAATGAAGGACGGTTATGTCACTAAAACCAATGATCCATTTGGGATTATTCACGAATTTTTTAAAATCAAGTTTATCCAAAAGTCGAATTGTCCCATATCCACCCCTTGCACAAGCAATGGCTTTAATCCCCGGATCGTCCAGCATTTTTTGCAAATCTTCGGCTCTTTGAATATCGGTCCCGGAGAAATCATTGTATTCCTGGTAAAGATACTTCCCGGTAACAACTTTTAATCCCCACTTTTCAAAAATTTTAATGCCCGTTGCCACGTAAGCATCATCTTTAATTCTTCCCGCGGGTGCAACAATGCCCACGGTATCGCCTTTTTTTAAAAATTTAGGAATTTTCATTATTTAGTTCTTTATAGGTTAACCATATTTCCCAAAAAATTATTTTTAATTCATCATTATCATGCAAGAATTAATAGGCAAAAATAAGGATAAACAATTAAAATTATAAATATTTCCACCAGGTGGTTTTATGATTGAATTTTGTCTCTCTAAGGTTATGCACGATCGCCACTTTATTTTATGATATCATAATGAAATATATTAGCCACCAATGCACGAATGCCTGGTTGGTAGTTGTGCTATATAGATTGCAAAATGCTGATCTTCTGATTGTTTTTAAAATTTTAGAATTGCCAATGAATTATTCCCCCGGGATAACTCGTTGGGATTCGTGATCATGGGAAATTTTATATAGAATTCGCATTTCATTCGTGCATTCGCGGCAAAAAAACAATCTATTTGATATGTCATCTTTATTTCCCTAGGTTAAACACGATCACCAGTTTATTTGACGATATTGTCACGAAATGTATTAGCCACGAATGCACGAATATTTGATTGCCAGTTGTGCTATATGGATTGCAAAATGTTGACCTTTAGATTGTTTTTTAAATTTAAAATTTCTAATTTTTCAATACTTTACCTGTCTTTATCATATCGCGGGTTTTCAATTTAAGAATATACATTCCCCGATGTAAATTTTCAAAAGATATTGCGTTGTCTTCCATGTAACCATTTCTCACCAGTTTTCCTTGCAGATCATACACACAGTATTCTATTTCTTCCTGGCTTGGTAAATTGACATGCAATTTGTCTTGAACAGGGTTAGGATAAACATCAATGGTAGTCTCCCCAACTATGCCCGTGGAAGCAATAGCTGAATAATAATACTTGGTAGTCCCTGATTTTTCCCATTCTTCAGAATCATTGTTCCAATAATAATCACTATATTCTAATACTTTATCATTATTCCACGATAATAGATCATTTGAGTTCACACTTCCCTCGACACAAAAAGCTTCTTCGATCTCACGGTGCCAAGCGATACTTCCCTTGCTAACATCGGTATCAAAAATTGTCTCATCTTTATACTCATTTACCCAAACGGTATCACTCCATTCAAGAACGATCCACATGTTGTTATTTCCATTATGATCAAATTTTTGATAATATTTTGAACTGGGTTTAGACTCTTCTCCATATATCAAATAATCTATGTACATGGTATCTCTCCCGTTTTCATCTGTAAAAATTTCTGTTTTTCCCCAAAGTTCCCAGGCCTGGACATCATCATCATAAGAATAATTAAAATGAACAGAATCAAATCCCTGCATATCATAAACATCAACCCATTTGCTTGAATACTTCCAATCTTCCGAAACTGTATCCCAAATATACTTTGTAATTGTCTCGGTATCTTCATTGGATATAAATGTATATTTTTTGTTATATTCCCAACGTTCATTATCTATGTTCCAATCAAAATGAAGTTCAAAAACAAGTTCCCCTTGTTCATTATATTGTATTGATATTTTACCTAATTCAATCCAGTCTTTTTTAACAGGATCCCACTCATAATCAATATATAATGTATCATTCCGCAGATTATCAAAATAGTAAACATCCTTATACTCTTGATACAATGAATCATTATCATCATAGTAGAAATAAACTACCTCTGTCGAATTACTTGTAGGATAATTTAATTGAAGTTTACACTCCGGTTTCATAACACTTGTAAATCCGTCCACGTAATAACCATGGTAGGTTACCAATCGACCCAATTCATCATAGAAAAATTTTTCCTTGCCATCTAAAACCATTCCTGAACCATAATCATAATACCAAAGGGTGCTATCTAACTTTTCAGTAAAATCGATGTTGCCATTTTGAGATTTTAAGTTATTAATATACCTTGAGGATGAGATTTTTTTAAACCTAATTTCCTCATTTTTTTCATGAATTCTTTTAATATCATTTTTCCTATTGGGTTTTTTTTGCGCAAAACAATAAGTTCCAATTAATACAATTGTCAATAAAATAATTATTCGTTTCATCATAATAAAATTAATTTTATTCCTTTCAGTCATGAAATCGCTTCGCTAAGTTCAAAGGTATGATGGAACATCCATGTTAATGATTTTATTATAAATGTGTTTGTGTTTTGTAAACATGGATGTTTCATAATGTAATATTTTCTAATTTTTCAATACTTTACCTGTCTTTATTATTTCGTTGGTTTTCAATTTAAGGATATACATTCCCCGATGTAAATTTTCAAAGGATATCGTGTTGTCTTCCATGTAACCATTTCTCACCAGTTTACCTTGCAGATCATACACGCTGTATTCTATTTCTTCCTGGCTTGGTAAATTGACATGCAATATGTCTTGAACAGGGTTAGGATAAGTCAAAATAATCGTTTCTTCCTCGATACCAGTATGTTCTATTACTGAATAGAAAAAATCAACAGATTGACTTGCAATATTCTCGTCACCAAGATATTCTTTATATTCTAATACCTTGTAATTTTTATCCCATAGGATTTCACCTGACCTTGCTTCCCCGGATACACAAAATTCAAATTCATCCCGGTAATTTCGAAAATAAGCCACCTGATCTAAATTGACTGTTTCATCGTATGAAACACCATAAGCCCAGCCACCAAATATCCAAGAACTATCTTGTTTATTCCAATTATCTAACTTATAGTACGTCATATTTCCAATTCCATCGAACTGGGTTACTATCCTGCTATAGGGCAAACCTTCAGCATTATACGAAATCACTAGGGTGTCCTCTCCTAGTTCATTTTGGAAATAATAATCTTTGCCTACATCATCCCAAACTTGTTGTGTAGCATCATAATCGTAAAAAAATTGGACAGAATCGAATCCTTTTGTTGATAGGTAACCAACTTGTTTCCTGCTATATTCCCAATTCATTTCAACCCAATTGAATTTCGTCCTGGTTTTGGTATTCCCGGAAAATTCCCAGGTAGTTTTATTGGCTGGAATCCATTCAGATGTCGTGTCATTCCAATCATTATCTATTTCCTCAATCAAATTTCCCTCTTCATTATATTTTTTTGTATTTTTCGTGATATAAATCCATTTTTCTGTAAAAAAGTCATATTGAGAATAAACCATCAATGTATCCCTATGAAATGCATCTGGTTTTCTCCTTGTTTTCTCTAGGGGATACCATCTATTTTCGTAATATGCATATGATAGTATCAATGTATCATAATCCTGGTTATCCGAATAAAAATGGTACTTAGCATATAACTCGGGACTTAGATTTCCATATTCCTCAAATTTACCATATAAATATACTTCTTCCTCATTTGATGCCGGATATTTCTTTCCAATTTTACATTCAAGTTCGAAAACATTTTTTGAATCATTCCAAAAATAACCCTCGGCTAAAGATAACTGTCCTTGGGGATCATAAGTAAATACTTCTTTCATTTCCAATGCCTTACTGCCCGATTCATAATCATACCAAAGTGTGCTATCTAATTTTTCCCGGTAAAAAGAATTTTGTCCAGTCTTAAAACTTTTATAATCCCAAGAATGACCCTCTCCGGTTACTTCCAATCGCTGAATTTTTTCCAAGATTGATACCGGAAATTCACTTACTTGACCAAAAGTAAAAGGATTCACGAAAAGAATAATTATTCCTAAATAAAATTGTTTCATGATAAAAATAAATTTAAATATTACATAACCCCGGGCAAATATAATATTTTTTTCTTTATACTTAACGTAAGCCCGCTAACTTTTCTATCCCTTTCATCACCATTCTTATCAATCTCAATGATAGCAGTGCACGTGGATTATTTTTTTTTAGAAAATTATGTCGGGCAGGGATTTTCAGCACTTTTTCGTTAGCTTTTATTTTTCTTATTCCGGGGTAAATCAATAGGGGTGAATTTTTTGAAACCAGATCGATTGCATTTAATAGATACATTTGATTGAAAAAACAAATTTTAACATAAAAATAAACGAGTGAAACAAGGTTGGAGATGATAAAGGAATCCATTTACTAAAAATTAGACGATTGAATGCTTTCCAGTTTATAACCATCAATTATATTTGCCTGAACTTAAGGTAAATCTGCTAAATGGCAGAATAAAAATCATTTAATCTCTTATTTTATAATAACTAATTGTTATGGCCTAATGACTT